>NZ_RAWN01000042.1:0-57274 GCF_003668895.1 Corallococcus sp. AB045 | reverse complement strand
GTCCCCCGGCCGTACCCCCACCCAGACCTACCGGGTTTCCCGTTACCCACTCGGGAAACCACGAAAAACGTGCTGACACGGGGAGCGAATCACAGCTATTACGTAAGAATACCGTAGCGCTGTTTGGTTAGAGGGGCCCAATGGCGGAAGGGTTGAGCGAGGCGGAGGCCACGCGGCGCGCGTTGGAGGCGTTGCCGGAGGGCCTTCGGGTGCGCTGGGTCCAGGAGGGCCGCGGGGCCTGGGTGCTGGGCTGTCAGGACTCGAGGCCGAACCTGCACGCGCCCCGGGGCGAGGACGTGCTCATCCAGGGCGAGCTGTGGCTGCTGGGCGCGCGCTACGTGGAGGGCGCGGTGCCACGAGGCGCCCTGCGGGTGTGGCTGCTGGAGGGCCCCGTGCGGCACGTGCTGTCCGCGCGCGTGGCGGTGGGCGGCGAGGACCTGACGCTGGGGCTGGGGCCTCCCGGGGCGCGGGTGCCGTCGGCGCGCGTGGTGTGTCAGCGCGTGGAGTGGCGGCCGTACTCGGTCGCGAACGCGGCGCCGCTGGCGGCGGCCTTCGTGGACCTGTGGCGCGGCCTGGGCCGGGGCTCGCGGCTGGAGCGGCTGGGGCTGGAGGTGGACGGCACGGTGGAGGGCTGCGCGCGCGTGTCCCCCTTCGTGGAGGTGGAGCCGGACCGCAAGGGCAACCGCCGCTCCCCGACGCGCCACCCGCTGCCCTCCTTCGAGGCGGCCACGGCGGACGTGCTGCGAGACTGCCGCCTGTGGCTGCGCGCGACGGCGCACGCGCTGACCCGCGAGCCGCCCTTCCTGCGCGAGGTGTACCTGCCCTCCGGCGACGGCGAGCCCCTGCCGCTCCAGGCCAAGGCCGCGAGCGAATCGCTGAGCGCGCTGCTGGAGCGGCGGCTGCGCTGGGCGGAAGGGTGGCTTTCCCCGTCCTCGCTGCTGGAGCTGGAGGTGTCGCGCACGGTGCCCGAGGGCGTGGGCGCCGGAGCCTGCTGGCTCTCCGCGCGCTTCGAGCAGGCGCAGACGGGCGGGATGGCCACCACCGTCACGCTGCTCGACACGCCCACCTTCTCCTCGGATGTGCTGGCGCTCCTGCGCGGCTGGGCCCAGGCCACGGCGCAGGGGCGCGGCGCGGTGGTGCGCGGCCTGTTGCCGGTGGAGTGACGCGGCTTCTTCCCTCGGGCCTCGTACCCGGGGGGAGGGCGCTCAGCCAGGCGGCCCTGGCACCCGGCTTCCGCATCCACACCTTGCCCCCGTCAAACGATCATCCGCGAAGGCGGGGGAGGCAGGGACCATGCGCAAGACGAACTGGAAGACGCGGGCGGTGACGGCGGCGGTCATGACGGGGCTGATGGGCTTCGCGGCCCATGCCGATGACCCGGCCAAGCAGGAAGAGCATGAGACGAAGCGGGGCAAGGCCGTGGGTGAGGCGGCCGCCAAGCGCGTGCAGTACGTGGGCAAGCTGGCCGTCTTCAACAACCGCCAGATCAAACTGGCGCGGCTCGCGGAGCAGCAGGCGTCGGACCCGCAGGTGAAGCAGTTCGCCACCAAGCTGCGCGAGGACCACGAGCAGAGCCAGAGCCGCCTGCGCGACTGGGCCGAGCAGAAGAAGATGGAGGTCAGCGCGCTCACCGACAGCAACATCACCTCCGAGGAGCAGATGGGCACGGGCGGCTCCGGCGTGCAGGAGGGCTACCAGGAGAAGATGCGGGGCACCGGCGAGAAGCTGGGCAAGGCCGTCGACAAGACGACCGAGGAGATCAACGCGCTCCAGGCGAAGCAGGGCCCCGCGTTCGACAAGGCCTTCATGTCGCGCATCGCGGAGGACCAGAAGAAGGGCAAGAGCCTGCTCGAGGAGGGCCACAAGGAGTACAAGAACGACGCCAGCTTCCTGGCGCTCCTGGGCAACGAAGAGCGCGTCGTCAGCGGCAACGAGACGCAGGCGAAGGCGATCGAGAAGCAGCTGAAGAAGCAGTGACCGCGTGTGTAGCGCGGTGGGCGTCGGGCCGACGGGCCGGTTGACTCGGCCGGGTCCGGCGCCTATCCCCTCGCGGATGCGCACGGCACTCGCGGCGATGGGGGTGACATTCGGGGGACTGCTGAGCGCGTGTCTTGCGTCCGCGCCAGTGGCCCACGCGGTCCCGGCCGAGGGCGTGACGCCCTCGGGCCCCTTCGTGGACGACGCGCGCACCCTCTTCGACGGCTGCGTCCCAGTCCCGGACAGCGCCACGTCGCGCACGTACCGCTGCGGCGCGCTCTCCGTGTGGCTGCACGAACAGCCCGGGCTGAGCGAGGCGCAGGCCGTGGACTCCGGCCGTGCCCGCGTCCAGGCTCGGCTGGGCCCGGGCCTCACGGAAGCCCGCGGTGAGCTGCCGCTCGCGGGACAGCCACACCCCTCCCTCCGATTCGAGCAGTGCTCCCGTGAGAACGCCTGCACGGTGGGCGGCTACGTCACGGCGGTGACGCCCTCCGCGGGCCACGTGCGGCAGCTGGGCTGCGTGGTGCGCGACGACGTCCGCGCGGGGCTGGGCCGGTGCCTGGAGCTGTTCGCGTACCTGGCCACGCGGGGCAATCCGGAGGGCGACACGCTGTCGCCGTCGGCGCTCGTCACGCCGCCCCGGCTTCCGTGGCGGGTGCTGTACGTACCGGAGGGCTGCGAGGTCGCGGACGCGACGACGCGCGCGGGGAGGATCCGCTGTGCCGCGTCCACCTTCTCCTGGAGCGTCTTCCTGCCGGTGCTGCCGGGCACGGGCCAGGTGGAGCGCTGGCGCGACCGGAGCGCGGAGGAGCTGCGCGACGCGCTCCCGGGGGCCGGCCCGGTGGAGGTGCGCGACTGCTACGTGGAGGGCCTGGCCACGCGCTGCGTCCGCTTCACCGCGCCCGCACCGGAGGGGGGCGGTGACGTCCAGGTCTGGACCGGCGGCGTGAACTACAAGGGCTGGGGCCTGTTCGCGGCGTGCAGCCTCCCGGCGAGTGCGCCCTTCCTCTTTCCGACCGCCTGCAACGGCGTGTTCGCTCCGCGCTGAAGGGACGTGGCGTTCGTGTTCCTCCTGGAAGGAGTGTCCAAGCGCTTCGGTGCCGCGCAGGCCCTGCACCCGCTGGACTTGGGTCTGCCCAAGGGCGCCACCACGGTGCTCATCGGCCCCAGCGGCTGCGGGAAGTCCACGCTGCTGCGGCTGCTCAACGGCCTGCTCCGGCCCGACACGGGGCGAGTGCTCTTCGACGGACAACCCCTGCCGGAGGCCGCGGACGCATTGCTCGCCGTGCGCCAACGCGTGGGCTACGCGCTCCAGGGCGGAGGCCTGTTCCCGCACCTCACCGGCGCGCGGAACGTCACGCTGATGGCGCGGCACCTGCGCTGGCCGGAGGCGCGGATCCGCGAGCGGCTGGCGCGGTTGGTGGAACTGACGCGCTTCCCGGCGGAGGCGCTGGAGCGCTTCCCGGGAGAGCTCTCCGGAGGCCAGCGGCAGCGCGTGGCGCTGATGCGCGCGCTGATGCTGGACCCGGACGTATTGCTCCTGGATGAACCCCTGGGCGCGTTGGATCCGCTGGTGCGCCATGACCTCCAGACGGACCTGCGCGGCATCTTCGAGCGGCTGGGCAAGACGGTGGTGCTCGTCACGCACGACCTGGCGGAAGCCGCCTTCCTGGGCGACGGCATCGTGCTGATGCGCGAGGGCCAGGTGGTGCAGCAGGGCACGCTGGACGACCTGGAGGCGCGTCCCAAGGATCCGTTCGTCACGCGGTTCATCCAGGCGCAGCGCCCGCTGCCCCTGCGGAGGCAGGGATGATGCGCGCGCTGTCGCTGGCGTGGCTGCTGCTGCTCACCGTCGCGTGCACGAGCACCGAAGGAGGTGACGGGCCCCAGGTGCGCGTGGGGTCCAAGAAATTCACCGAGTCCGTCATCCTCGGGGAGATGGTGACGCAGGTGGCGGAGCACGCTGGCGCGCGGGCAACGCACCGGCGCGAGTTGGGTGGCACCACGGTGTTGTGGGAGGCGCTGCGCCGTGGCGAGCTGGACGCCTATCCCGAGTACACCGGCACGCTGCGGCAGGAACTGCTCGTGGGCCGCGCGCTGCCGGACGACGACGCGCTGAGGAAGGCGCTCGCGGACGAAGGCCTGCGGATGGGCGCGTCGCTGGGCTTCAACAACACCTACGCGCTGGGCATGAAGGAAGCGGAGGCCGAGCGGCTGGGCATCCGCCGCATCTCCGACCTGAAGGCGCACCCGGAGCTGCGCGTGGGCTTCAGCAACGAGTTCATGCAGCGGGGCGACGGCTGGCCCGCGCTGCGCGACGCGTACGGCCTGCCCCAGCGCGACGTGCGCGGCCTGGACCACGACCTGGCGTACCGGGGCATGGAGAGCGGCGCCATCCAGCTCACGGACCTGTACTCCACGGACGCGGAGATCGCCGCCTACGGGCTGCGCGTGCTGGAGGACGACCGGCACCACTTCCCCGCGTACGACGCCGTGCTCCTCTACCGCGCGGACCTGGAGACGCGAGCGCCCCGGGTGGTCCAGGCGCTGCGCCGGCTGGAGGGCTCGCTGACGGAGGCGGAGATGGTCCAGCTCAACGCCCGCGCGCGGCTGGAGCACGTGCCGGAGGCTCGGGTGGCGGCGGACTTCCTCCAGGCTTCACTGGGCCTGACGACGGAGGTGCGCACGGACGGGCGGGGTGCGCGCGTCTGGCAGCGCACGCGCGAGCATTTGTTCCTCGTGGGGCTGTCGTTGATGGCGGCCATCGCGCTGGCCATCCCGCTGGGCGTGGTGGCCGCGCGCCGTCCGCGCCTGGGGCAGGGCGTGCTGGGCCTCTCCAGCGTCATCCAGACGGTGCCGTCGCTGGCGCTGCTGGTGTTCATGATTCCGCTGCTGGGCATCGGCTCGAAGCCGGCCATCGCGGCGCTGTTCCTCTACAGCCTGCTGCCCATCGTGCGGAACACGGCGGCGGGGTTGCAGGGCATCCCGTGGGAGGTGCGCGAATCCGCGGAGGCGCTGGGTCTGCCGTCCGGCGCGAGGCTGTGGCGCATCGAGCTGCCGATGGCGGCGGCGTCCATCCTCGCGGGCATCCAGACGGCGGCGGTCATCAACGTGGGCACCGCCACGCTGGGCGCGCTGGTGGGCGCGGGCGGCTACGGCCAGCCCATCCTCACCGGCATCCGCCTGGACGACGTGGGGCTCATCCTGGAGGGCGCGGTGCCCGCGGCGGTGCTCGCGCTCGCGGTCAGCGGCCTCTTCGAAGCGGTGGCGCGCGTGCTGGTGCCCCGAGGGCTGCGCGGCTGAGCGCTACACCGGCTCCACGCGGGAGGCGGGCTCGGTCGCGGGCTCCAGGCGCGGCGCGTCCTCCGCGAGCCCCGCCGCGCACAGCCGCACCACGCACATCCACACGCAGTCCGCGAGCAGCAGGTGCACCAGCTGCATCGTCACCGGCGCCAGCAGCACCAGGTTGATGATGCCCGCGCACAGCTGCGCCACGTACATGCCGGTGAGCCACGTGGAAGCGCGCCGCACGTCCGGCGAGGGCCGCAGCCGCGCCACCTGACGGCCTCCGAACACCAGCAGCGCGCCCATGGCCACCGCGATGGCCGGGTGGAACATGCGCAGGCGCAAGAGCACGTGCGCCGTCTCCGACAGGTCCTGCTCGAAGCCGTGCGCGAGGCTGGTGGCGGGGAAGAGCGTGTCGCCCAGCGCGGCCACCGCGCCGCTGACGCCCAGCACCAGCATGCCGGCGATGCTCCCGCCGAGCAGCGCGCCCACGACGCCCTGGCCCTGGAGCACCATGCGCGCGCGGCCCTTGGATGACCACACCACCAGCGTCTGCGCGCCCACCAGGAGGAAGGTGTTGGTCAGGTGCACGCCCATCCACACCGCGCGTCCCAGGCGCGCGTCCTGCGCCACGTACTTGAGCAGCACGATGCCCGCGCCCACCAGACCCTCCGTGAGCATGAACACCAGCGCCCAGAACGCCGCGCCGCGGCCCGGGTGGCCCTTGGGGAACTCGCGGCGGGCCCAGACGTAGAGGGCGACGGCGAGCACCGTGGCCAGGCCGCTGGTGACGCGGTGGGTGTACTCGATGAGGGTCTGGATGGTGGGGGCGCGGGGTATCACCTCGCCGTTGCAGACGGGCCAGTGGTCACCGCAGCCCGCGCCGGAGCCGGTGGCGCGCACGAACGCGCCCCAGAGGATGACGCCCAGGGTGTAGAGGAGCACGCCCTGGCTGAACCACTGGAAGCGGCGGGTCGCGGCGGTGGGAAGGGTCATCGTGCCCTCCCAGTACCGCATCCGTTTACAGGGGACCACCGCGTGCCCGTGTCCGCCTGCCCGCCGCGCGCCAATGGCTCAACACCTGCGCTTATGGGGCCACCCACGGCAGTCCCCAACCCGGGGGGAAGTTGTTAGCGTCACCTCGTGCCCCGAGACCGCGAAGCGCCCCCTGCCTCCTCGACCCCTCACGATGCGGCCGAGCGCCTGCGTCGGCTGGAAGCGGCCATCGAGGAGGGACGTGCGCGCAAGGACGCGGCCCTGGAAGGCTGGGTGCGCCGGATGGGCCGCCTGCCCACCGAGAAGGAGCGCGACCGCTGGGAACGGGAGTGGGAGCGCGGCGCGGAGCGGGAGCGCCAGCGGTGGGAGAAGCAGTGGGAGCGCGAGTCGAAGGACGCCCTGCGCCGCGCGGAGCGGCAGGCCAAGCGCGACGCGTACATCTCGCAGCAGCAGGCGCACCGCGATGCGAAGCGCGCGGAGAAGGCGGCGCGGGAGGAGGCCGCGCGAAACCCGGTGGTGGGCGTGGGTCAGCTCGTCGTCGCGCTGGCGTGCGTGGCCACGGTGGTGCGATTGCCGGAGCAGTACTGGTGGCTGGTGTTCGTGGCGCTCGCGTTCTTCAAGGGCGCCGCGAAGCACCTGCGGCCGAGCAACAACCCCCTGCTGACGCGCGTGGAGGAGCCGCCCGCGCCGGTGCTGCCCCAGGCGAAGGTGCCGGAGGCGCCGGCGGATCCGCGCCTGACGCGCGTGGACGCCGTCTGCGAGAAGCTGCTCGCGGAGTTGCGAGCGGGGAAGGGCGTGTTGCAGGAGATGGTGCGCTCGCCGGAGCGCACCGTGCAGGACCTGCGCAAGAGCTGCCACGAGCTCATCCGCCGCGAACGCGAGCTGCGCACGGTGGCGCCGCCGGAGGACGTGCAGCGGCTGGCGGACGAGCGCAAGAAGCTGGAGACGCGCTGGGCCGCGGAGGAGGACGTGGTGGTGCGCGACCGGCTGCGCGCGGCGTTGCAGGTGCTGGATGAGCAGGTGCGCCAGCGCGCGGAGCTGACGAAGGCGGCGGACCGGCTGGAGGCCGAGTTCACGCGGCTCGCGTACACCCTGGAGAACCTCTACGCCCAGGTGCTGCGGGTGCGCTCGGCGGACGCGGCGGACGCGGACGTGGCCGGCGCGGGCCTGCGCCACAGCGTGGAGCAACTGGGCGCGGAGGTGGACGCGGTGACGTCCGCGCTGGAAGAGGTGCACGGCGCGCCCGTGGATGGCCGGGTGCGCACGCGCTGAAGGGCGGTGCGGGGCTATTCGCCCGCGTGCTTCGACGGCGGCGGTGCGCCGGACGCGCCGGTGATGCGGACGGTCTTCGCGTTGACGAACTCGCGGATGCCCAGGTCGGCCAGCTCGCGGCCGTGGCCGGAGTGCTTCACGCCGCCGAAGGGCAGGCGCGCATCGGAGGCGACGAGCGCGTTGACGAACACCATGCCGGCCTCGATGCCGTCGATGAGCCGGCGCTGCTCGTTCGCGTCCTGGGTCCACACGCTGGCGCCCAGGCCGAAGGGCGTCGCGTTGGCCAGCTCGATGGCGTGCTCCAGGTCGCGGGCGCGCAGCAGCGTGGCCACGGGGCCGAAGAGCTCGTCGTGGAAGGCGGGGGCCTTGGGCGGCGGATCCGCCAGGACGGTGGGCGGGTAGAAGTTGCCGGGGCCGCCCTGGGGCTTGCCGCCGAGCAGCAGCCGGGTGCCGGCCTTGACGCTCTCCTGCACCTGGGCGTGCAGCCCTTCGAGGATGCCGGGCGTGGCGAGCGGACCGACGTCGGTCTTCGGATCCATGGGGTCGCCGACCACCATGGTCTTCATGCGTTCGACGAAGCGGCGTTCGAACTCCTGGGCGATGGGTTCGGTGACGATGAAGCGCTTGGCGGCGATGCAGGACTGGCCGTTGTTGATGAGGCGCGCGGACACGGCGGTGTGCACGGCCTTGTCCAGGTCCGCGCTGGGCATGACGATGAACGGGTCGCTGCCGCCCAGCTCCAGGACGACCTTCTTGATGGCACGGCCCGCGGCGGCGCCGACCGCGCGGCCGGCGCCCTCGCTGCCGGTGAGGGTGACGGCCTTCACGCGAGGGTCTTCGATGACGCGGTTCACGTCCGACGTCTCGATGAACAGTGATTGGAAGGCGCCTTCAGGGAAGCCGGCGGTGCGGAAGATTTCTTCGATTGCGATGGCGCACTGGGGCACGTTGCTGGCGTGTTTGAGGAGGCCCACGTTGCCGGCCATGAGGGCGGGGGCGGCGAAGCGCACGACCTGCCAGAAGGGGAAGTTCCACGGCATGATGGCCAGGACGGGGCCCAGGGGCTGGTAGCGCACGAAGGCGGTGTCACCGTCCACGTCGATGGGCGTGTCGCGCAGGAGCTTCTCCGCGCGGGTGACGTAGTAGCGGCACGCGGTGGCGCTCTTGATGGACTCGGCCTTGGCGGCCTCCAGGGGCTTGCCCATCTCCTCCGTCATCATGCGGCCGAAGCGGCCGGCCTCGACTTCGAGGATCTCAGCGGCGCGGCGCATCCAGCGGGCGCGGTCAGCGAAGGACGTCTCGCGGTAGGAGCGGAACGTGTCCGCGGCCCGTTGCAGCTTGCGCTCCAGTTCCTCGGACGAGAGCACGTCGAACGTGCGCAGCGTCTTGCCGGTGGTGGGGCTGATGGTGGCGATGGCCATGTGCGGGTGCCTCCCGGTGAGAACGTCACCGGGTGATAACAGGCCACACCCCCGTGACAATGCCTCCCGGGTCCGAGCGTCCAGGGGCGTACGCCGGACGCCGGTGACTCAGGACTCCAGGACGGTAGGCGACAGCGCATCCGACTGGAGCGCAGAGATGAAGGTGTCGAGGTCTTCCGCCAGCAAATGGACGCTGTTCGTGCCCGGCCGGGCATGCGCGTCCCAATAGAACACCTGGCCCGCTGTGGCACCGGTCACGGACAGGCACACCTTGTCCGCGCCCTCCGTCGTCGCGATGGGGAGCAGCTCTGGGGGGATGCGATCCCGGAAGACCTCCAGGTTCCAGTCCAGGTTGCAGGCTTCGATGGGGTCGTTGAGCCCGAAGAAGAAGTGGACCCGGCCGAACGGATTCCCTGGCAGACCCTGGAGCTTGAAGAGGTCGCGCTCCGGCCGGCCACCATTGCTGGTCAGCAGGAACTCACGAAGCGGGAGTGGGAGCGCGAACCCATATCGCTGCTCGAACGCATCCAGGTCCGCGTTGCTCAGCAATGGTCCACCCTCAGTCGTTCGCATGACCTTGGCCTCGCCTGAGCGTCCTCACTTCTGCTCCAGGTATCCTGCCGAAGGAACCATGACCTATCAGAACGAGTGGCGACCCCGATTCTCCGTTTCACCGCACAGGTCGAGCTATGTCGTGGACGGCCGCCCGGTGGCGGTAGACAACTTGAGCGTCCGCACCATGAACTTCGGCCAGCATTGGCGGACGCCGGGCATCGTCGAGGTGCGCTACGAAGTCATCCTGCCCGGCGCCTACGCCGTGGCGCTGCTCGAACAGGACTGGGTCGAAGTGGTGGAGGATGGTCAGCGCTTTCTCTCGCCGGAACATCCATTGGATCAGGCGCTGCGTGCCCTCGGCTGGCCAGAGCCGGCACGAGCGCTCGCGGACCCTGCGACGGCCCATCTGCTCATCGACTTCTTCGCTCACGAGTTGCTGTTGCGCTGGTTCGACGACGGCGTGCCCACGGCGGCCCCTGGCTTCGTGCTCAACACCGTCGACGAGTTCCGCATGGCTGGTACCGACGTCTGGATCGCGGGCCGAGCGCGCCCCGAGCTCCCTGGAGTGAACCATGCCTTTCAGGACTGATGAGGAACGACCCATCGTCGTCTCTGCCCGGCATCCGTGACCGAATCATGACCGAACCACCGGGTGCCCACGGCCAACGGCATCCAGGCCCCGTGGTCCCATGGCTTCCGACTCGCAGGAGCTCGCGCGGAGGCTGTGCATGGGAATGGCCGTGGGAGGCAGGGGCGGAGTGAAGGCCGACATCAACGTCACCCCATTGGTGGACGTGGTGCTGGTGCTGTTGATCATCTTCATGGTCGTGACGCCGCTGGCCCAGCAGGACAAGGACGTCACCTTGCCCACCGCTCAGGGCGAGCCTCGCGAGAAGCCCGAGCCACTGGTCTTCTCCCTCACCGCCGACAAGGCGCTGTACGTCGGCAAAGAGGCCTTCCCGGACGCCGCGCGCTTCCAGGAACGCGTTCAGCAGGAGCTGCGCGCCCAGCCTGACCGCAAGCTGCTCCTCAAGGCCGATGAGACGCTGACCTGCGGCGACGTGCTCGGGGTGCTGCAACAGTCGCGGGACGCGGGTGCGCTGAAAGTGTCCCTGGGTGTCTCCATGCGGAAGAACTGAGGAGGACCGCCATGCACGCAAGACGCCCATTCGTGGTGAAACCCCCATCCGGTATCCAGTCGGACATCAACATCACGCCGCTCGTGGACGTGGTCCTCGTGCTGTTGATCATCTTCATGGTCGTGACCCCGCTCATGCGCGGGGAGTTCCAGCTCCAGCTCCCGTCCGCGCAGGCCACCCCGACCGAAGAGCCCCCGACGTCGAAGGAGCTGGCCCCCGGCCTCGTGCGCCTCACCGCGGACGGCACGCTCCTCCTGGAGGGCGAGCCCGTGAGCGAAGCCGACTTCGTGCCGCGCCTGCGCGTCTTCCTGGAGGCCCGCCCCAAGGGCCAGCGCGGCCTGTTCTTCCAGCCGGACGCGCGGGCCCCCTACACCCGGCTCATTGTGGCCCTCGACGGGGCGAAGGCCGCCGGGGCCGAGGCCCTGGGCCTGTCCGTCCAGAACCCCTGAGCACCTGGAGCCTGTCCGACACTCGCCGCGAAAAGCCCGTGGCCAGCCCGCACCCGCTGTCCTAAGTCACATCCATGTCACGAGGGCCATGGCGGTGGGTGTCGGGTTGGGACGTGATGGTGACGCGGCCCCTGGGGCTGCTCCTGCTCGTGGTCGCGTGCGTCCTGGGCTTCGTCGTCCTGTCGGACGAGGTGCATGAAGGCGAAACGCAGGACATCGACGAGCGCATCGTGCGCTCCCTGCGCCGTGACGAAGACCCCGCGCTCCCCCGAGGCCCGTGGTGGCTCGCGGAGACCGCTCGCGACGTGACGTCCCTGGGCGGCTTCCCCGTCCTGGCGCTCCTCACCGCGGCCGTGTGCGGCTTCCTCGTGGTGGCCCGCCGCTACCGCACCAGCCTCTTCGTGCTGTCCGCCATCGTCGGCGGGTGGATCCTCAACGCGCTGCTCAAGAACCTGTTCCACCGCCCGCGCCCCTCGGTGGTGCCCCACCTCACCGAGACGATGTCCACCAGCTTCCCCAGCGGCCACGCCATGCTGTCCGCCATCACCTACCTCACGCTGGGCGCGCTGCTGGCCCAGTTCGCTGAACACCGCCGCGTGAAGGTCTATCTCCTCTCCGTGGCCCTGGTGCTCTCCGTCCTCGTGGGCTGCACCCGCGTGTACCTGGGCGTGCACTACCCCACGGACGTGCTCGGCGGCTGGGTGGCCGGGCTCGCGTGGGCCCTGTTCGTCACCGTCGCCGCCCGCACCGTGCGCCGCCGCAGCCCCGCCCTTCGGGAAGAGGCCCAGCGCCCCGTGGAATGAGCCTTGCGCCCACGGCCCCCACGCAGGATGAAGGGGCCACCACCCTTTTCGACCCACCTCCCGTGTCCCTCGTCCCCGTGAACAACCGCCACTCCCTGCCGCCCGCGAGGCGCGGATGATCCAAGCGTGGCTGTGGAAGCTGGGCCTGGGACGCGGCCGGGTGCACGTCTTCTACGACGAGGCCTACCGCCTCCCCCTCACCGGCATCGAGTCCTCCGTGGGCATCGAGCCGCGCGGGACCGACTTCACCACCTGGTACCTGCTGGAGGCCGGCGTGGTGCGCGCCGCGGACGTGCGCCACCCCGTGCCCGTGTCCTACGCGCAGCTCTCGCGCGTGCACGACGCCCGCTACCTGGAGTCCCTCTCCGACCCCGCGACCCTCGCGCGCATCTACGCCACCGACCCGTCCGAGGTCCCCGTGGACGCGCTCCTGGACAGCGTGCGGCTCGTGTGCGGCGGGACGCTGGGCGCGGCCCGGCTGGCGCTCGCGCGGCAGGGGCCCGTGGTCAACATGGCCGGCGGCTTCCACCACGCGCGCCCGGACAAGGGCGGCGGCTTCTGCACCGTCAACGACATCGCCGTGGCCGTGGCGGACCTGCGCGCCTCCGGCTTCGACGGCTCCGTGGCCGTGCTGGACCTGGACGCGCACCCGCCGGATGGCACCGCGGCGTGTCTCGCCGGACAGCCCAAGGTGTGGATCGGCTCCGTGTCCGGCAGCGACTGGGGTGTGCTGCCCCCCGGCGTGGACGAAACACGCGTGCCGGACGGCTGCGACGACGTCACCTACGTGCAGAAGGTGAAGGACCTGCTCGCGCGCATGCCCCCTTCCGACATCACCTTCGTCATCGCTGGCGGGGACGTGCTGTCCGGGGACCGCTTCGGGCGCGTGGGCATCACGCTCCAGGGGGCGCGCAAGCGCGACGTGGCCATCGCCGCCGCGCTGCGGGGACAGGCCAGCGTGTGGCTGCCCGGTGGCGGCTACCACGCGGAGTCCTGGAAGCTGTTCGCGGGCACCGTGCTGGTGCTCGCGGGCCTGGGCCACCAGCGCATCACCGCGCGCTACGACCCGCTGAGCGCGCGCTTCCAGCGCATCGCGCACCTGTTGGATCCGGAGAAGGCGAACACCGCCGGGAAGGTGCCGCACTGGGAGCCCTTCTCGCTGGAGGACCTGGAGGGCCCGCTGCGGCTGGGGCCGGAGGTGCAGCCGCGCGTGCTGGGCCACTACACCGCGCAGGGCATCGAGTACGCGCTCTTCCGCTACGGCCTGCTGTCGTACGTGGAGCGCCTGGGCTACAGCCGCCTGCGCGTGCAGGTGGCCTCCACCGGCGGCACCGGCGACCGCATCATGGTGCTGGGCCACGCGGGCGGCCGCGAGCACCTGCTGTCGGACTCGGTGGTGGAGAAGAAGGAGCTCCAGGGCGAGACCTTCCTCTTCGCCAACTGGCTGTCCCTGCGCCACCCCCGCGCGCGCTTCAGCGACAAGCGCCCGCAGCTGCCCGGCCAGGAGGTGCCCGGCCTGGGCCTGTCGCGTGAGACGACGGAGGTGCTGCTCGCCATGGCCCAGCGACTGAGCCTGGCCGGCGTGGCCTTCCGGCCCATGTGGTACCACCTGGCCGTCGTCGCGCGCGGCCGCTTCCACTTCTCCACCCCGGAGCGTCAGGGCCGCTTCGAGGCGCTGATGCGCGACCTGTCCTCGCTGTCGCTCGTGGAGGCCACACGCGCCGTGGCCGAAGGGCGCGTGCGCCTGGATGGCCAGCCGTATCCGTGGGAGCCGGACGACATGCTCTGCCGCCTGTCACCCGTGTCCCTGGACGCGGAGGCCGTGGCGATGGAGCGCGAGCGCTGCCACTTCACCGTGGTGCCCGCGTCCGGTTGAAGCCGGGCCCGTGGTAGTCAGGACACGTGGACCTGGACGCGCAACGCCGTGAACAACACAAGCTGCGGCTGTCGTGGATGCCGTGGCTCTACTTCAGCCTCAAGCCGCGCCACCGCGAATGGGCGGAGGCCTGGCAGCGCGAGGTGCAGGACCGCCTGCGCGCGCTGGAGACAGTTGATATCGCCGAAGGATGTTTCATCGCCCCGGAGGCGCGCATCTTCGCGGAGCCCGGCCGCACCGTTCGCATCGGGCCGGGGTGCAGCATCGGCGCGGACGCCTTCGTGCACGGGCCGGTGGTGCTGGAACCGCGCGTCAGCCTCAACGCGCGCGTCAGCCTGGACGGCGGCACGTGCGGCATCCGCATCGGCGAGGGCAGCCGCATCGCCAGCGGCGCCACGCTCTACGCCTTCGACCACGGCCTCGCGCCGGACCGCCCCGTGCGCGAGCAGCCCGTCACCTCGAAGGGCATCGTGATCGGCCAGGACGTCTGGGTGGGCGCCAACGCGGGTATCACCGACGGTGTCACCGTGGGTGACCACGCGGTGATTGGCATGGGCGCCGTCGTCACCCGCGACGTGCCCCCGTGGGCCATCGTCGGGGGCGTGCCTGCACGCCTGCTCGGGGATCGCCGTCAACGCCCCCGTTCCGGAATTCCCGGGGGGTGGGAGCCTCCAGACTCCGAGGGAAACCCCTGAGTCCCGGGTGGGTCCATTGACTTTGAAACATTCGAGCGCCCTATGCTTCAGGTCGCGGTGAGACGGAAAGAGGGGTCGGGCCCGGACGCACCGGGTGGGTTTCCCTCCAATCCAGATTTCATTCCGTTTCATCCGTGATGAAGGAGGCCGCGGTGACGCAGGAGCAACGCGAAACGGGGAGCGCCGCTGCTCTGGGGCAGTCATCCGTGGCGGGCGACCTCGTGGACACGCGTCGCTTCCAGCGCGCCGGGTCGCTCTTGCGCGAGGCGCTCTTCGAACTGGACGCGGCGGGCCGCCTCGTCCTGGCGACCCCCGCCTGGGAGAGACTGGTCGGAGCGCCCGTGCACGCGTGGCTGGGCCGCGCGCTGGTGGAGCTGTTCCATCCGGAGGACCGGGACCAGGCGCGCGTGCTGCTGCGCACGGCGCTGGCGCGCACGGACGTGCCCTCGCGGCTGGAGCTGCGGCTGTCGGGCGGCACGCAGCCGCGCTGGGTGGAGCTGTCCGCGACGGGCGATCCGGAGCACCTGGGCGGCGTGCTGGGCACGCTGGTGGACGTCACCCCGCGCCGTCTGGCGGAGGAGGCCGCCGCCACTCGCGAGCGCTACCTGGGCGCGATGGTGGAGGTGCAGCGGCAGCTGCTCGCGCCGGAGGCCTCCGGGGATGTGTACAACTCCATCCTGGAGCCTTTGGGCCGCGTCGCGGGCGCCAGCCGCGCCTACGTCTTCGAGTTCCATCGCGACGCCTCCGGCCGGATGCTCCAGTCCCAGCGCGCGGAGTGGTGCGCGCCCGGCATCTCGCGCGAACTGGACAACCCTGACACGCAGGCGTGGCCCATCGATCAGGCCTTCACGCTGCACCAACTGGAGCAGCTCCACCGGGGCGAGGCCGTGCAGGGCTCGCCGGAGGACTTCGGCGCGGACAACGCGCCCGTGCTGCTGGCGCAGGGCATCCGTTCGCTGCTGGTGCTGCCCCTGGTGGTGCACGGCGAGCCGTTCGGCTTCATCGGCTTCGACAACTGCGACGACTCGCGGCCCTGGTCGCACGTGGAGGTGAATCTGCTCTCCGGCGCGGCCGGCGCGCTGTCGCTGGCGCTGGAGCAGCACACCACGGACGCGCTGCGCGTGCGCACGGAGACGGCACTGCGCCGCACGGAGGCCGGCTTCCACCTGCTCATCGAAGGGTTCCCGGACCCCGTGGTGGTGCACACGACGGACGGCATGCTCCTGTCGGTGAACCCGGCCATGGCCAACTACCTGGGCTACCAGGACCCCGCGCAGCTGTTGGGCCGGCACCTGCTGGGCCTGGTGCGGCGCGAGGACCAGGAGGTCGCACGCCGCCACCTGGAGGAGGCGCAGGACGGGGCGCTGGCGGCCCGCT
The DNA here is from genome assembly GCF_003668895.1 of Corallococcus sp. AB045. NCBI lineage: Bacteria > Pseudomonadati > Myxococcota > Myxococcia > Myxococcales > Myxococcaceae > Corallococcus > Corallococcus sp. AB045. Next base: position 41,429 of record NZ_RAWN01000042.1, on the reverse strand, counting down.
CGCACGAAGTGCCGCTGGTGCGCCGCGACGGGCAGGTGGTGAGCGCGGACCTGGTGACGCTGGGTGTGCTCTTCGACGGCGTGCCCGCGCGGGTGACGGTGGCGCGCGACTTCACCGAGCGCAAGCACATGCAGGCGCAGCTCATGCTGGGGGACCGGCTGGCCTCCATGGGCATGCTGGCCGCGGGCATCGCGCATGAGCTGAACAACCCGCTGTCCTACGTGCTCTCCAACCTGGAGTTCCTGCACCGCGCGCTGGGCCCCATGCCCCGGCCCCTGGGCGCCGAGGAGCTGCTGGAGTACCAGCAGGTGCTGGATGACGCGCGCGAGGGCTCCGAGCGGATGCGCCAGATCGTCCGCCAGCTCAAGGTCTTCTCCCGCGTGGACGACGCGCACGAGGAGGCGGTGGACCTGCACCGCGTGCTGGACTCCGTGGCGCAGATGGCGGCCAGTGAAATCCGGCCGCGCGCCCGGCTGGTGAAGCAGTACGGCGTCGTGCCGACGGTGCGCGCCAACGAGGGCAAGCTGTTCCAGGTGTTCCTCAACCTGGTCATCAACGCCGCGCACGCGATTCCCGAAGGCTTCACGGACGAGCACGAAATCCGTCTCATCAGCCGCGTGGACGACGACGGCCGGGTGGTGGTGGAGGTGCGCGACACGGGCCGGGGCATCGCGCCGGAGCTGCTGCGCCGCATCTTCGACCCCTTCTTCACCACCAAGGCGCCGGGCCAGGGCACCGGCCTGGGCCTGTCCATCTGCGACACCATCGTGCGCGCGCTGGGCGGCACCATCGCCGCGGAGTCCACGCCGGGGAACGGCGCCACCTTCCGCGTCACCCTGCACGTCGCCGCGCGGCCCGCACGCGTGGCCTGAGCAGGCCCGCATTCCGCGTCCATGCGGCGGAGCGGGCCGCCCGTCCGCTGCCTCGAAATGGACTGAATCCGCCGCGCTCCCGTGTTCGAGTGTGGAGCGTCGGACGGCCTGCCCTCGCGTGCGCTGCCCTCCAGGGGGCAACGGCGACACGCTTGGGACCCGCCCCGCCGCCGGGGGCCTTCCCTTCCGAAAGGCCGTGGAGGATGTCATGCACACGCTGAACGGCCGCCTCGCTCCCGTGCTCGGGTTGCTGCTGGGCTGCGTGCTGGCGCTGGGGCCGGGCGCTTCCAGCGCGCAGGAGGGGACGCCGCAGGCTCCAGCTCCAGTGGAAGCTCCGGCGAACGGGTGCGCGGGCTCCGCGAACTTCCTCATCGGCGCGGCGCGCTCGGACATCACCGGCCCCGCGGCGGAGGTGGGGATGATGGGCTACGGGCAGGTGGGCCAGAAGACGGAGGGCATCCACCTGCGGCTGTTCTCGCGGGCGTTCGTCATCGCCTCGCCGTGCAACGGCCGCCGCGTGGCCTTCGTCAGCGCGGACCTGGGCATGGTGTTCCAGGCGGTGAAGCAGCAGGTGGTGGAGCGGCTGCGCTCGAAGCTGGGCGACACGTTCTCCGACGACAACGTGCTGCTCAGCGCCACGCACACGCACTCCGGGCCGGGCGGCTTCAGCCACTACACGTTCTACAACCTGACCACCTTCGGCTTCGTGCCCCAGAACTTCGAAGCCATCGTCTCCGGCATCACGGACTCCATCATCCGCGCCAACGCACGCCTGGCCGAGGGCTCGCTGCGGCTGTCCTCGGGCGACCTGCACGGCGCCAGCATCAACCGCTCACCGGAAGCCTACCTGCGCAACCCGGAGTCCGAGCGCGTCCGCTATCCCGACAACGTGGACAACCGCATGACGCTGCTGCGGATGACGGGAGCGGATGGGCGCGAGCTGGGGCTCGTCAACTGGTTCGCCGTGCACGCCACGTCCTTCGGCAACACGAACACGTACATCAGCGGCGACAACAAGGGGCTCGCGGCGCACACGTTCGAGGTGGAGAAGGGAGGACGGACGCCTGGAGGCCCGGACTCCTTCGTCGCGGCGTTCGCGAACTCGAATGAAGGCGACGTCACGCCCAACATCCTGGGCGGCACGAACGGCGGCGGCGCGAACGACTTCGAGGACGCGGCCCTGTCCGCGAAGAAGCAGTACGACTTCGCCGAGCACCTGTGGTCCACCGCCGGGATGCCGGTGATGGGCGGCGTGGACTACCGGCACGCCTACGTGAAGATGGACGCGGTGGACGTCGCGCCCGCGTTCGCGGACGGCAGCGCGCACCGCACCTGTCCCGCGGCCATTGGACTGTCCATGCTGGCGGGCGCGGAGGACGGGCCCGGCTTCGGTTCGGAAGGGGCCACGTGCGAGTCCGTGCACGACGTGTGGAGCCAGTTCACCTGCGCCGCCGTCACCACGCCCTGCCAGGGGGAGAAGCCCATCGTCCTGGAGATGGGCACCATGAAGCCCTACCCGTGGTCCCCGGAGGTGCTGCCCCTGCAGGTGGTGACGGTGGGGCCGCTGGCGCTGGTGGCGGTGCCCTTCGAAATGACCACCATGGCGGGCCGCCGGCTGCGCGACACGGTGCGCGCGCAGCTCCAAAGCACGGGCGTGACGGACGTGGTCATCGCGGGACCGGCCAACGCCTATTCGGGCTACGTGGCCACGCGCGAGGAGTACGCGCGCCAGGACTACGAGGGTGCGTCCACGCACTTTGGCCCGTGGACGCTGGCGGCGCTGCAGCAGTCCTTCACGGGGCTCGCGGCCAGCTTGCGCGACGGGACATCCGTGCCGCCCGGCCCCCCGCCGCGCGACCTGCGCAAGGCGGTGGTGGGGTTGCAGCCCGGCGTGGTGTTCGACGACAAGCTGCTCTGGGTGGACTTCGGCGCCGTCGCGGAGGAGGCGAAGGCGTCCTACGCGCGGGGCGACACGGCGAGCGTCACCTTCTGGGGCGGCCATCCGCGCAATGACCTGAAGCTGGGCGGCACCTTCCTTCGCGTACAGCGGCGGGAGGCGGATGGCACGTGGCGGGACGTGGCGAACGACGGGGACGGCGTCGCGCTGTACCACTGGCAGCGCGAGTACTGCGTGCCCACGCTCGCGTGCTCGCAGGTGCGAATCACGTGGCCCATTTCCAGGGACACGCAGCCGGGCACGTACCGGCTGGTGCATGAGGGGAACTGGAAGTCCGGCTGGGACGGGCGCATCCACCCGTACTCGGGAAGCTCGCGCCCGTTCACCGTGAAGTAGCGCGCGTCAGTCGCAGGAGCCGTCCGGGTTGCAGCGCTTGTCGCACTTCTTGCAGGACTCGCCGCCCTTGCCGCACTGGTTCTTGTTGGGCGCGGGGATGCAGCTGTTGCCTTCGCAGCAGCCGCCGCAGGTGGACGGGTCGCACTTGCAGAAGCCGTTGATGCACGCGAGCCCCGGTCCGCACGCGGTGCCACTGAGGCCGCAGACGCACTTGCCCCCGGCGCAGCGGCTGGCGTTGATGTCGCAGGCCGGGCCGGTGCCGCAGCCGCAGGTGCCCCGGTCGGTGCAGGTGTCCGCGCGGATCGAATCGCAGACCTCGCACGCGACGCCGCCCACGCCGCAGGTGCGGAAGGTGCGGGACGTGCACACGCCTTCGCGGCAGCAGCCGTCCGGGCAGTCCACGCAGAAGGTGCCGCCGTTCGACGCGGTCAGCCGCACGGTGACCTCCACCTCGTAGCCGTCGCGCACGGTGGCGGTGGCCTCGCCGGTGGCGACCGTGGCGTCGTCGCGCAGGCCATCCACGCGGACGGTGGCCTGGGTGCCATTGGCCGCGCCGTCCAGGAGGACGCGGAACGTCTCACCGTTCACGAGCGCGCGGCTGGAGTCCTCGGGCAGCAGCGAGGTGGGCACGGAGGCGCCGTCCGCGGTGGCGGAGATGCGCAGCCGGGTGAGGTTGAGGGAGGGCTCGAACTGGGCGGTGACGAAGAGCGCGGTGCCGGCCGCGGCGGCGGGGTCACGGCAGGCGGCCAGGGACACCAGCGCGAGCAGGCCGCTGCACAGAAGGAGCCGGGCGAGTGTCCGGCCGGGGGTTGCTCCCACGGAAGTCATGATGGCGCGGGAGGGTAATGGTTCCTCCTTCGCGAAGTGGAAGTCATGTTGGACGCGGGGGTGATGGCGTTGGACAGCGGACGCTCACGTCCGGTGTGTCACCGGCCGTGCATCTCGCGTGGCGCCCGAGGCAAGAAGGCCGCAGCATGCGGGAGCGCGCGAGACCCGAGGGAGGCGGCAACGGCATGGTGGTCATCGTCATGGGCGTTTCAGGCACCGGGAAGTCCACGGTGGGCCGGGCGCTCGCGGACCGGCTGGGGTGGACGTTCGTGGACGCGGACGACCTGCACTCGGTGGAGAACCGCCGGAAGATGGCCGCGGGCACGCCGCTGACGGACGTGGACCGGCAGCCCTGGCTGGAGCTCCTGCGCGCGAGGATGGAGAAGGCGCTGGAGGCGGACGAGGACCTGGTGCTGGCGTTCTCCGGCCTCAAGGCCTTCTACCGGGCGAGGCTCACCGTGGACTCCGCGCGCGAGCGCTGGGTGTACCTGCACGCGCCCGCGTCCGTCATCCTCGAGCGGATCCAGAAGCGCGTGGGGCACTTCATGCCGGCGTCGCTGCTCCAGAGCCAGTTGGAGACGATGGAGGTGCCCGAAGACGCGTTCACCGTGGACGTGACGCCGCCGCCCGAGGAGATCGTCGAGCGCATCGTGACGGGGCTGGCGTTGACGCCCCGGGTGTAGAGCGCTTTCAGCGCACGGGCTCGACGGTGGCGCCCAGGCGCTCCAGCAGCTCGCGGTACCAGGTGAAGGCGCGCTCGGTGTGGCCCTTCAGCTCCTTCGTGCCCCACAGCAGCGTGAGCGTGCGGCGCGTGGTGGCGTCCGTCTTGGTGCGCTGGGCGTCCTTCACCGCGTTGGCGCACGGGCCCTGCGCGTCGAAGAGGCACAGCAGGCCCTCCAGGTCGATGGTCTGCCCGGAGGCGTTGAAGACGTAGCGGTCGCCCTGGATGGCGGTGGAGACGCGGAACGGGGCCTGGGCCTTGTCCAGGTCCACCACGCTGATGGGCAGGCCGCTGTGCAGCGACACGGCGTTACAGGCGTCCACCGCGGCGTTGATGGTGCCCAGGGTGCCGTCGCCGGAGGCCCGCACCAGGTACTCGGACGCGGGCTTGCCCCGGCCCGTGGGCTTGTAGCCGCCGTGGCGGAGCAGGTCGCGCACGGCGCCCCGGACGGCGTCGTCACTCTGGACGGGCGCGGTGGCGCCGGGCTTCAGCAGGGCCTGCAGCCAGTCGGGCGCGGGCAGGTCCCCCAGGGGGGCGGGCCACGAGGAGGTGAAGGCGATGAGGTCGAGGAGGGGATGGGGGTCGACGGTCAGCACGGCGGCACTCTACGCCACGCGCTGGTAGGGTAGGGATGGCTGCTGTTCCCCTTCGTCCCCTCCTGGAGCATCCGCATGCCCACGCTCATCCCGAAGCCCATCCGTGTGACGGCCGTGGGCAACAAGCCGAAGCTCATCGACGAGTACGTGGGCCGGGTGAACTCCAAGACGTCCAACATCAGCGTGGCCCACATGCGCAGCCCCGGTGGGTGGGAGGAGCCGGGCCAGACGCCCGAGTTCCGTGAAATCACCCTGGTGCTCGCGGGCACGCTGCGGGTGGAGCACAAGGGCGGGGTGATGGACGTGCACGCCGGTCAGACGGTGGTGTGCGAGCCCGGCGAGTGGGTCCGCTACAGCACTCCCGAGGAGGACGGCGCGGAGTACGTGGCCATCTGCACCCCGGCGTTCTCCCCGGGAACCGTGCACCGGGACCACTGAGGCCCGCGTTCCAGGGTCCAGGTTCCAAGCCGGGCGGAATCCCGGGCGGGGGCCTGCCTGCCCGGCCGCGCGGAAGGACCGGAAGCCGTCGGGGGTTCGGAAGCATCCCTCCGGCGGGCGGCTCATGGCATAAGGGCGCGCCGCCTGATTCCCCGGGCCCTTTCGGTACGCACATGATCCGTCTCGACAACATCGGTAAGCAACACGGTCAGCAGATCCTCTTCATCGAGGCGTCGGCCGCGCTCCACAAGGGCGAAAAGGTGGGCCTGGTGGGCCCCAACGGCGCGGGCAAGACGACGCTGTTCCGGATGATGACCGGCCAGGAGTACCCGGACGAGGGACAGGTCTCCATCGACCGTGGCGTCACCATTGGCTACTTCAGCCAGGACGTCGGTGAGATGAACGGCCGCAGCGCGGTGTCTGAAGTGATGGACGGCGCGGGCCCGGTGAGCACCGTGGCGGCGGAGATGAAGCATCTGGAAGCCGCCATGGGTGACCCGGACCAGGCGGACAACATGGAGAAGCTCGTCGAGCGCTACGGCGTCGTGCAGGGCCGGTTCGAGGAGCTGGGCGGGTACGCGCTGGAGGGCCGCGCGCGGGAAATCCTCGCGGGCCTGGGCTTCAGCGAAGAGATGATGGACGGCGACGTGGGCAAGCTGTCGGGCGGCTGGAAGATGCGCGTGGCTTTGGCGCGCATCCTGCTGATGCGGCCGGACGCCATGTTCCTGGACGAGCCCTCCAACCACCTGGACCTGGAGTCGCTCATCTGGCTGGAGGGCTTCCTCAAGGGGTACGAGGGCGGCCTGCTGATGACGTCGCACGATCGCGAGTTCATGAACCGCATCGTGACGAAGGTGGTGGAGATCGACGGCGGTTCGCTGACGACGTACTCGGGCAACTACGACTTCTACGAGGGCCAGCGCGCGCAGAACGAGGCGCAGCAGCAGGCGCAGTACGAGCGTCAGCAGGCGATGCTCGCGAAGGAGATCAAGTTCATCGAGCGGTTCAAGGCCCGCGCGTCGCATGCGGCGCAGGTGCAGAGCCGGGTGAAGAAGCTGGAGAAGATTGAGAAGGTGGAGCCGCCGAAGCGCCGCTCCACGGTGCTCTTCGAGTTCCAGCCGCCGCCGCGTTCCGGTGACGACGTGGTGAACCTGAAGCGCGTGTCCAAGGGCTACGGCAAGCGGACCATCTACGACGGCCTGGACTTCCTGGTGCGCCGCGCGGAGCGCTGGTGCGTGATGGGCGTGAACGGCGCGGGCAAGTCCACGTTGCTGAAGCTGGTGACGGGCACGACGCAGCCGGATGAAGGCACGGTGGCGTTGGGTGGCAGCGTGAAGATGGGTTACTTCGCGCAGCACGCCATGGACCTGCTGGACGGAGAGAAGACGGTCTTCGAGCAGCTGTCGGACGCGTTCCCCCGGGCGGGGCAGGGCTCGTTGAGGGCGCTGGCGGGCTGCTTCGGCTTCAGCGGCGACGAGGTGGAGAAGAAGTGCCGGGTGTTGTCGGGTGGAGAGAAGGCGCGTCTGGTGATGGCGCAGATGCTCTACGACCCGCCGAACTTCCTGGTGCTGGACGAGCCCACGAACCACCTGGACATGGGCACGAAGGAGATGCTGATCACGGCGCTGTCGCGCTACGAGGGCACGATGTTGTTCGTGTCCCACGACCGGCACTTCCTGGGAGCGCTGTCCAACCGCGTGCTGGAGCTGACGCCGGACGGCATCCACAAGTACGGCGGCGGCTACACGGAGTACGTCGCGCGTACGGGCCAGGAAGCCCCGGGTCTGCGCAGCTGAGACGTACCGGACGCCCAGAGCGTGAAAGCGCTCTGGGCGACGCTGCCGTTGGGCTCAATCTTCGACTTGCGTCCAGTCGGCAGGGCCTACTGAAAACTCAAACTTCGCCTGCCGCATGGCTTCCTCAAGGCTTGGATGCCATGTGTCACCGAGTGGCAGTTCGTTGGCGCCCAGGCGGAACCGGTAGAAGGCGTCGTCTGCGCTGGTGATTTCAATCGACGCGACGGTTTCGCCTATTGATTTCATTGTTTGTGAAGAGATGGTGGCAGTGAGCCTCATGCGCCGGCCTCGAACTGCCGGAGCGCCTCGAGTTCTGCCGCCGTGGCCGCAAGAAGGGCGTCGAAGTCGTTCGGCTTTGACTGGATGGCCTCGTACTCCTCCGCAATGCCATGGTTCGCAAGAGCCGCGCTAGATGGCTCCTGCGAACCTTGGCCACGCGGTAGTCGTCCCCTAGCGCCGGCGCACTCGTTGTCGGTCAGCTTTCGATCTGCCTCGTCCAGGATACTCATGGCTTGCTGTTCGCGAACGTGAGGATCCTGAAGGTATCGAGTCTGGGACCGAGTTCCATCATGAATCTCAGTGAAAGCCGTTTGTGATGTCGATCATCTTGTGAGGAGAGAAGGACTTGATCGCCATCAGGAGCATCCAGCCGGTTCCTCCGTCCGATGGGGCGATTTGTCTGCAGCAGATGCGAAGCACTGAGTCACTGAGGGTCCAGTCTTCGCACTGCTTTTCTCCCACCTCGCGGTTGGTGGAGGTGGGAGAGCCAAGAACGGAAACTGCCTCATCGTGGAGGGCCTTGAACGCCGTTGCGCAGCGCGCTTCCCGGCGAACGACCGAGGCCCCAAAGTTCTCAAGCTTTTCGTCAGAGGAAAACAAGTAGGTCACCTTCGCCGGGTACCCACTCAATGTGAGGTTTTGTCCGAGCGCTTCCGCTTCGGCTCGTGTCATGCCATGGCGGAGTCGAGTCAATAGGGCAATGGATTGCATGGGCTGCGCTTGAGAGGGAGCGTTGAGTGACGCATCGGGTAATGATGCTTCTGGCGGGACTGGACTCGTCGAGTTCATCCAATGCACGGTCAAAAAACCTCCTGTGGCTCCAGCCAGGAGAAGCCAGGACGTCCTATGGGTTGGCATTGAAAACCTCGTCCAGGAAGGCCGTTGTCATGCCCTGGGCCTCCATTTCAACTTCAAGGAAGTCAAGCCCCTCGAAAGAGGCCTTGTATGGGTTTTGTGAGAACTGGGTGTCGTGCCACATCTCGTGGAACAAGACTTCCTCGACGGAGCGCCCAGACCCGAGGGCGAGGCGAGTGTCGATGGTGCTCACGAAGGCTTGAGGGGCGAGATAGCGCTGGATTCCGTCTGGCCGCGCGGAGCATGCGTTTCCCATCCGGCGTGAATGGCCCGGAGTGCGATTCCCTTCACGATCTCGCATCTGGCTCCCTTGACTGAAGCTGAACTCATGCGGGCTGTTCTCCAGCGTGTCAATGGCGAAGCTGCCCAGCTCCGTGGCCTTGATGTTGTTGAACGCGGACTGTAGCGCAGGGGCGATGGAGACGATGCGCCGTCCATCAGGATCGATGAACTGGTGGGGCTGGTTCGCGGCGTAGGCGTAGAGGTTGGAATCTCCGCCTGCGAAGCGGATGGGGTCCTTGGCCGTCCACCGACCCGTTTCAGCGTCGTAGTCCCGAGCCCCGAAGCGGGTCAGCTTCGTGTCCCGGTCATAGAGGCCGCCCGCGAAGCCAAAGGGCTGGAAGCCGGGATTTGAATCCGCGACGACGTTGCCCCAGACGTCGAACTCCATGCGCTGCACCACCGCCCCATTCCGGGTGTCGACGACGAGGCGCGGGCTTCCCAGCGGGTCCGTGAGGATGCGGTAGGTGATGCCTCCCTTGAGCATGAAGTCGGGGGAATGCCCCCGAGTGCCATGGACGAAGCGGCTGACGACATTCCCCGCACCATCGAGTTCCGCGATGACACGCCGCCCCTCGTAGAGGAAGCCCTGGATGAGCGTGCCATCCACCTTCTTGCCGACACGCCTCGACGCGGCGTCGAGCACGTACTCGAGCTGCCTGCCGCCGGCGAGCTCGACATGCACCAGCGCGCCCAGCGCGTCATATGCGTACTGGGTGGTGTACGTTCCCTCCGTGCGCATCTGAAGGTCCCCGTTGGCGCCGTAGCTGTAGGTCTTGCTCCCAAAGGACAGCAGCCGGTCCTGGGCGTCATGGGTGGCTGTCTGCAACGTGTCCCGGAGGACGGAGGTGCGGTTGCCATTGGCGTCGTAGGTGTTCGCCTCCAGCAGGACTCCGTCGCGGGTGACGGACGCCAGCCGTCCCGCCTCGTCATGGGTGAAGACGTCCGAATGGACAGTGGTTCCCTCGGTTTCAGTCCGCCGGACGATGCGGCCCATCACGTCGCGCTCCAGCTGGTAGGACAGCAGCGGGACGTTCCCGGCAGCGGCGGACCAGGACTCCAGCTCTCCGTAACCGTTGGAGGTCTCAGTGGTGGAGACCGCTCCAAGGCGTGTTCCCGCGAGCAGGCCATTGTCGTCGCGCCGTGACAGCGTCAGCGCTCCCGCTGAGACGAGCAGCCCGTCCAGGTCATAGGCATACGCCACGGGTGACCCACCATTGACGGACGCTGTCGCGATCCGGAAGTCCGTGTCATGGCTGTACTGGAGCGCCCCTGTCACGGCTCCCTTCCAGGAAACCCCGGTCAGCAGCGGACCGTCGTGGCTGAATTCGAGCCCCACCCCGGAGGTGCTCGCGAGCGAGCGGAGACGACCTGCTCCGTCATGGCCACTCGTTACGCGCGTGCCTGGGATGTCCAGGGTGGCGAGTCTGCCCGCGGCATCGTAGGCGAATGACACGGTGCCACCTGGTTGCCGGAGTTCGGTGAGGGAGTCATCCAGGTCGTAGGTGTAGCCGGATGAGAAGGCGCTCCCTCCGGGAGGTGCATAGGACGCCAGTGCCTCCATGGCCGTGTACTGGAATGCGTGTGCGGGCCGTCCGGGTGGCGTCACCGAGGCGGGGGCGTCCCCTGTCTCATAGGTGAGCCCCGTGACACGGTTTCCAGGAAGCATGCTGGACGTGATGCGACCTGCCTCGTCCCTTGTGAGGACGGTGGCGCGGTCCAGCCCATCTGTTACAGAGCGCAAGGCACCCTCCGCTCCATACGTGAACGTCCTCCTCCGGCTCCCCTGGACGACGGAACCGGGACGGCCCTCCTCGTCGTAGGTGAACTCCACCGGAAGCAGGCCCGGTGTCTCGGCCGTGTGGATGCGTCCCTGCGCGTCCAGTGTGAGGACAGACACCTTGCCCATGGGGCTGGTGGAGAGGAGACGTCTTCCAGCGGCCTCGTAGCGCAAGGTGGTGGTCCGGCCATTCACCGTCACCGTGTCCGTCTGCGTACCCACGTCCAGCAGCGTGCCCTGGGGCAGGAGGGTCACCTCCCGCTGGTGGGTGGACGTGGAGGTCAACCCGCTCGGCAGCTTCACGGTGCGCGATGCCACGAGCGGTGACTGCATGCCCAGGCGGGGCTCCGGTATCTCCACCACCGTGGTGACCCTGCCATCCGGTGCGGTGTAGACCGTGGTGCCATTGGGCGAGCGCAGCGTCGTCCACGCCGTTCCATCAGACGCGGTGGTGATGCGCCGCTGGACGCCGGACTCCAGGTCTTCCACCTGGTATCTCCGGGTGCGCCCCATCGCGGTGGTGAGCACCACCAGGTAGCCCTTGTCCAACCGCGTCCGTTCGAGGGCCTTGAATCCTCCCGAGGGCTGGGCGTCCTTCGTCAGCCAGCCTTCCGGGCTGTATTCGAACAGGTGCATCCCGCCGCGTTCGTCTCGCAGGGACGAGAGCAGTCCGCCGTCCTGGTAGGTCAATGCCACGCTCTCCCTGCCTGGCCGGGCGAGGGAGGCGAGCAATCCATCGGGCCCTGTCTGCAACACGGTGCGCTGGCCGTGGGGCGCGAGGATGGCCGTGGGTGCCCCTGTCACGTCCCGTTCAATCCGGGTGATGAGGCCGGACCCGTCCGCGACGGACACCAACCGCGCGTTCTCGTCGTAGGTGAAGCGGTGGCGGACCGAGAGCGTCCAGGCCTCCAGGGTGCAGAGGTGACGCCCCTGCCAACCAAAGCCATACAGCTCGCTGCCGTCGGGGGAGGGCACGAGGTCATCGACCTGGCCACAGGGTGTCTCCAACGTCCCTACCGGATACTGGGGCGGCGCGGGCGCGGTGACGACCGGTGCTTCGGGTCCCCCTCCGGCGAAGACAAAGAGGTTGCCGTCCAATGAGACCCTGCGGACGACGAACTGGGACGCGTCCCCCACAAGGAGGCTGCCATCGAGGGTCACGGCGAGCCCCTTGGGCGCTGTCAGACTGGCGAGGGGCCCTTCCTTGGAAGGATCTCCTCCGCATCCGCCGTTGTTGATGGCCCATGCGCTGCCATCCGGGAGGAGGCGGTGCAGAAGGCATCGGTGAGAAGACGACGTGTAGAGGCTGCCGTCAGGGCCGAGGGCCAGGCCCCAGAGCCAGCCTCGCGGTGATTCGTCGTACAGATTCTGCCTGCGGCTCCTTCTGCCGGTGCGCAGCTCCTCCTCGTCCAGTGAGTAGAGCAGCGTGAACAGTCTGCCCTCCGTATCGACACGGCGCAGACGGCGGTTGCCTGCGTCCACGAAGAAGAGGACGCCTTCAGGGCCCACGACCAGTGCACGGGGCGTATCCAGGCGCGATGCGATCGCCAGTCTGCCTTCTCCCGCGTTGCCACGAGCGCCCGTGCCCGCGACCGTGGAGATGATGCCGTCTGGCGTGACGCGACGGATGCGGTGGTTGTCGGTATCCGCGAGGTAGATGCTGCCGTCCGGCCCCACCGCGACACCCGCGGGCGCATTCAGGTTCGCCAGGGTCGCGGGACCTCCGTCGCCGCCGTCCGCCGCGAGTCCTGTGCCCGCCACCGTGGAAATGAGTCCGTCCGGCGTGACCCGGCGGATGCGGTGGTTGCCCGTGTCCGCGATGTACAGCGCTCCGTCTGGGCCCACGGCCAGCGCCTCGGGAGAGGCCAGGCTGGCGATGAGCGCCCTGCCACCATCTCCCGTCGCGCCCTTCACCCCGTTGCCCGCCACCGTGGAGATGACTCCATTGGGCTTCACCTGCCGGATGCGGTGGTTGCCCGTATCCGCGATGTAGACCGTTCCGTCCGCCGCGACGGCGACCCCCTGGGGCGCGGCGAGGCGCGCCTGCTTCGCTGGGCCGTGGTCTCCACTAAAGGTGGGCGTCGCGGTGGTCAGCACCCGGGGCGTCTTGCCCAGGGATTCCCGCCCGGGAAGGGCTCCTCCCTGGCCCGGGTAGAGGGTGCTGCGCCACGGGTCGTAGGCATGATGCGCATCCAGGCTCCAGCCTCCCAGTTGGCTGAAGTCCGGCAGGGACACCACCGTGGCGGTGTGGAACTGCCACAGCGTCAGGTCCCGGCCGTCAGGGCCCTCGAACCGGGTGCTTCTATCTCCATACCGGGCCCAGGCCTGGGACTGATCATCCGGGCTCGCGTAGTAGCTCAACCCGTAGACGTAGCCGATCCGGATGCGGGCGGTCTGTTCTCCCCAGACCTGCCGGCCAAAGGCATCCAGGCCATCCCATACGAAGCGGTAGCTCTGGTTCGGACGCGCGGGGAAGGTTCGAGCGAAGGCCTGTCCCGCGACGTTCACGATGAGGACGATGTTCTTCAGGCTCGCGGGGACGTGACCTCCGCTCAGCGGGATCCGGAGGGCCCGGTTGGCGGTGCGAGCGGCGGCCCGGTCACTGCGGTAGTAGAGCTGGAATGGCGTCCCGGGGATGGGCAGGGCCTCTCCCAGCGTCTGGTTCTGGCATTCGATGATGCTGCCGCTTTCGCAGTCGGGCTGGGCCTCCGGTGTCTCAGCATGTGGCTCGGGTTGCTGGGGCTCTTGCGCATCCGGTGGAGGCCCAAAAGGCCAGTTATAGTCATACGGAGTGAAGTGAGTGACGGGCACCCGCCACAGGCTCTTTCCCACGGCATACAGGGCAGCCAGGCGCGCACGCTCCGCATCGGTGAAGCCCAAGGCCGTCAGTTGCTCGCGGTCGTCTGGTGCGCCGTCTCCGTCCGCATCCACTTGAGCGATGCCGTCGCGTTTCCCCACGATCGCGATGACCCGCCCATTGTCCGAGGCGCGCCAGCGCCCCTGTTGCCGGTCGTAGTAGCCGGAGGGCACGACGAGCCCCGCTGGAAAGGCCAGGAAGTTGTCCACGTATCCCTGGACTGGCGGGCTGAAGCGCACCTCGGTGGCGCCTGCCTCCAGCGCTTCGTCCACACTCAGCTCCACGGCGTAGGTGTAGCCGCTGGTGGCGGGCAGCAAGCCGGGCATGGCCGCGGGGCCCTCGGTCCCGACGGTGTACTCGGTCGCGCGCACGTGAAACGGCCCCGTCAGGGGAACACGGGTCCCGTCGCGCAGGAGCATCTCCGCCTGGGTTCCGGGAGCGAACAGCAGGGTGGCCTGACGGCTGCCGGCGCTGTCCTCCACCACGCTGCCCCGCGCGACCTGGAACTCCGCTGCTCCCGGCGTGATGGCCGTGACGCTGGAGTCCAAGGCCGTCAACACCACATCTGGAAGCGGAGCGAATTCGCGCCACGGAACATCCACCTGTCGCTGGACGGGCAGGAATCCTGGCTTCTCCACTTCAATCGTGAGTGCTCCACCGCCATTCACGGCGAGCGAATACTCACCTTGAGCATTCGTGAGCGTATGGCCTTGCTCGGGGTGCGCGAGAACACCGATGCGAGCAGCCACGATGGGCTGCCCATTCCTTCCCAACACCTTCCCGCGAATGACGGCAACCCGGCGTGGATCCAAGGCACCTTCGGTCACGTCCACCTGAGCCGGGTTCGGACCCTTGTAGAGAAACTCGATGGAGGCGCCGAAGTCCGTCGGGACGGTGGGGGCAATGGCCGCGGGCGCCTGCACTTCGCCTCCATCCATGCCGGCATCGCCTGAGAGTCCGCCATCCGCTCCGCCACAAGGAGCGGAAAGGCAGGCCTCGTCGGGATGAGAGGGAGCATCCTGTCCAGAGCATCCCCATGGACCCGCTCCCAACAACAGCAAGAAGCCATGCCATGGCCATAGGACTGGCCTGGAACGAGTTTGCCTTTTCATCCATCTCCCCCCGAAAGACTGAGCCGGCCCATAGCCTGTCGGTCGTCAGCCAGGCAGGTCAACGAGGGGATGGGATGGGTTGTCTGTCCTTGCGGAGTGGCTCAACCTGCCCGCCAGTCGCACCGGGCCCCGTTCCTTCCGGGACCCGACACTTTTGGCTCTCACCGCGCGGAAAAAGCGAAGGCCTCCTGCCAGCCGGAGTGCCAGGAAATGAGAGACGAGCTGCTTCGGCGGTGACACGGAGTGCGTTGCCCGCACGGGCCACGAAAGCCCGGGCTTGCGCGGTCAGGCAATCCCAAGCTCTTCGAGGAGGGGCTGGAGGACTGGCCCCATTCCATGACGCTCGCAGCCATCGCGCAACTCAGCGACATCCAGGTGTTGCCGATTGCGTTCCAGGAAATCCCAAGAGGCCGACCATGCGCTCGGCAATCTGGAGCGTACGCTCCCGTCGCTTGGCACTGAGTGTGTCGCTCACTTGGGCGTACCCGGGCTGGGCTCATGCGTGCGCGCAGGCGTGATGTAGCGCATCCGCTCCTTGAGGCTCAGCGCGAGCAGTACGCGTTCCCGAGGAGTCATCGCGGCCAGTCGCTCGAACTGAGCCCTCCGCGCCGCATCCGCGCTCTTGCTGGGGCGCTGTCCGTAGAGGCCACGAGGCGGCGGTGTGTCGTCGGAGTTCATTCCTATTCGAACAGCTTGCTCGCGAGCCGTGCCAGGCGCTGGGCCTTGCCCCGGTAGGGCGGGAAGAAGAGGTTCGTGAAGGACGTGCGGCCCTGACGTACCACCGCGCGCTCGTGGCTGAAGGCCTTGAAGCCCGCCTCGCCGTGATACGCACCCAGGCCGCTCTGGCCCACGCCTCCGAAGGGCAGGTGCGGGTTCACGTTGTGCAACACCACGTTGTTCACCACCGTGCCGCCCGCGCTCGTCTCCTTCAGCAGGCGCTCCACCGTGGCCTCTTCGTGGCTGAAGACATACATGGCCAGCGGCTTGCCCCCCGCGCGCACCTGCGTCACCACTTCATCCAGTGACTCGAAGCGCAGCACCGGCAACAGCGGCCCGAAAATCTCCTCGTCCATCACCGCCGTCTCCGGCGTCACGTCCGCCAGCACTGTCGGCGCGATGTAGCGCGTCTCCGCGTGCACGCCGCCTCCCGCCACCACCCGCGCCCCTCCCGCCACGGACTCGTCCAGCAGCCGGCACACGCGCTTGTACGCGCCGTCATCCACCATCCGGCAGAAGTCCGGCGTCGCCCGCCGCGCCTCCTCCGTCTTCCCGTAGAAGCGCTCCAGCGCGGCCTTCATCCCGGACAGCAGCGCCTCTTCCTTCGACGCATGCACCCAGACGTGGTCTGGCGCGATGCACGTCTGCCCCGCGTTCAGGAACTTCCCCCACACAATCCGCTCCGCCGCCGCGTCCACATCCGCTGACGCATCCACGATGACCGGCGACTTCCCGCCCAGCTCCAGCGTCACTCCCGCCAGGTGCCTCGCCGCCGCCTCCATCACCCTCCGCCCCACGCGCGGCCCGCCCGTGAAGAAGAAGTGATCGAACGGCAGCCGCAACAACGCCTCGCCCACCTCCGCGCCGCCCTCCACCAGCGACACCTCGTCCTGCGGAAACACGTCCCGTAGCAGCTGCGCCAGGAAGCGCGCCGTGCCCGGCGTCTTCTCACTGGGCTTGCACAGCACCGCGTTGCCCGCCGCCACCGCCGCCACCAGCGGCGACACCAGCAGGTGGAACGGGTAGTTCCACGGCGCCAGGATGAGCACCACGCCCTTGGGCTCCGGGTGCACCTCGCTCTTCGTGCCCGCGAGCAGCAGCGGCGCCCCCACCTTGCGCGGCTTCATCCACGCCTTCAGGTGCTTCTGCACGTGAGCCAGCTCCAGCAGCACGGGCAATATCTCCGTCGCCTCCACCTCCGCGGGTGGCTTGCGGAAGTCCTCGTGCAGCGCGTCCGCCAGCTCCTCACGCCGCTCCAACAGCAGCGCCTTGAGCTTCTCCAGCCGCGCGAGGCGCTCCTTCGGCCCTGTCTTCGCCAGCTCCCAGCGGCGTGCCTGGAGGCGGTCGAACACCGCCTGCAGGTCTCCCGGGACCAGGGCTTCCTCCACTGACACCACGCGCATGCCGGTTCCTCTCTCCCACCCCGGGACCTACTCCAGCATCCGGGTCGCCTTGGAAGCCCATTCCTGGGTCTTTCCCCGATACGGCGGGAAGAACACCGCGGCCAGCGACTTCATCCACTGAACCATCACGGCCCGCTCGTGGCTGAACGTCTTGAAGCCGTAGTGCCCGTGGTAGCTCCCCAACCCGCTCATTCCCACCCCGCCGAACGGCAGGTTCGGGTTCGCTACGTGGATGAGCACGTTGTTCACCACGACTCCGCCGGACGTCGTGTGCTGGAGCACCTCCTCCACCATCTTCGAGTCCTGCGAGAACACGTAAAGCGCCAGCGGCTTCCCGCCTTCGTTGATGTGCGCGTAGACCTCCTCGCGCCGCTCGTACGTCAGCACCGGCAACACCGGCCCGAAGATTTCCGCCTCCATGATGGGCATCTTCGTCGTCACCCCGGACAACACCGTGGGTGCCACGTACCGCGACGGCCCGTCCGCCGTGCCGCCCGCCTCCACCTTCGCCCCCTCGGCGACCGTGCGGTCGAGCACCTCCTTGAGCCGCCTCCACGCCGCCGGGTCCACCACCCGAGCGAAGTCCGGGCTCGCCTGACGCTCGGCCTCCGTCGCGCCGTAGAAGCGCGTCAGCACCGCCTTGAACGCCTCCAGGAATGCCTGCTGCTTCGACGCCGGCACGTAGATGTAGTCCGGCGCCACGCACGTCTGGCCCGCGTTGACGAACTTGCCCCACGCCAGCGCCTCCGCCGCCGCCTTCAGGTTCGCCGACTCATCGATGATGACCGGCGACTTGCCACCCAGCTCCAGCGTCACGCTGGACAGGAACTTCGTCGCCGCCGCCATCACCTTGCGGCCGATGTTCGGGTTGCCCGTGAAGAAGAAGTGGTCGAACGGGTGCTGGAGCAGCACCTCCGCCACCTCCGCGCCACCCTCGAACACCGCCACCTCGTTCTCCGGATAGATGTCCCGCACCAGCTTCGCCAGGAAGCGCGACGTGTGCGGCGTCTTCTCACTGGGCTTGATCATCACCGCGTTGCCCGCGGCGATGGCCGCGATGAGCGGCGCCGCTACCAACTGGAACGGGTAGTTCCACGGCGACAGGATGACCACCACGCCCTTCGCCTCGAAGCGCACGTGGCTGGACGCGCCCTTGAGCGTCAGCGGCGTCGCCACCCGCTTGGGCTTCATCCACGACTTCAGGTGCTTCACCGTGTGGTTCAGCTCCTCCAGCGTCGGGTGGATCTCCGTCAGCTCCACCTCCATCGCCGGCTTGCGGAAGTCCTGGTGGATGGCCTCCGCCAGCTGCTCGCGCCGCGCGATGATGGCCTCGCGCAGCTTGCGCAGCCTGGCGATGCGCTCCGCGGGAGTGCTGCGCGACAGGTTCCAGCGGTTCGCGCGCTGCGACTCGAACACCGCGCGGATGCGGTCCACTTCGACCGTGGCCTGGGGGAGGAGGGACGCGACGGCTTCCAGCATGACGGGCTCCGTTTCAAGAAAGACGCAAAGGGTCAGCGGGCCTCGAGCCCGCGAAGAAGGGTGGTGATGGCCGCCGTCAGCTCGGCGGAGAAGTCCACGCGCAGGGGCGCCATGTGCGGCAGCGTCAGCACCTCGCGCGCCACGGGAGCGATGTCCGCCATCTGCCGCAGGCCCGTCATCAGCGCGTGCACATGGCGGATGAGCTGGACCGCGGACTCCGGCGTGAGGGAGGGCAGCCGCGCCTGGAGCAGCGCCGCCGTCGTCCCCATGGACACGAGCACGCGCTCCTTGAATGCCTGTGCCTGCGCCACCGTGACGTTCTGCTCCAGCACCGTCTGCGCCCGCGCGAGCAGCCGCGTGAAGGTCTCTTCACCCTCCAGCGACTCGGCCACCGTGCGCGCCAGCTGGTGGCCCGTCCACGTGCCGTCTTCGGCCAGGCGTCCGTTCAGCTTCGCGAACCACGCGGTGAGCAGGTCGTCCAGGAGCGCCAGGAACAGCGCCTCCTTCGTCGGGAAGTAGAGGAACACCGTCCCCTTCGCCAGGCCCGTGCGCGCCGCGACGTCCGCCATCTTCACCTCGGCGAACGACGTGGCCTCGAACAGCGCCCGCGCCGCGTCCAGCAGCTCGCGCCGCCGCGCTTCCTTGTCCTCGTCCCGCCGCGCCCGCAGTGGAACGACCCGCTTCGCGGCCAGTGCTTCCACCATGACCCGGAGTTAAATGACCGTCGGTCATTGGTCAAGCCGGCGCCTGGGTCTCCTTCCACCGCAGGACGTTCGCGAGGGGAGGGGGATGGTGTCGTGTAATCCCGTGTGCGACGCTGGGTGACATGATGAGGCCCATCGACGCGGAGCTGCTGTCGGGGAGCGCGCTGTACCAGGAGGTGGTGCTGCGCAAGCTGGCCCACGCGCGCGAGTCGGTGTGGATGGCCACCGCCAACGTGAAGGCCATGTATGTGGAGCGCGCGAAGGGGGCGTTCGTGCCGCTGCTGGAGGTGTTGGACGGGCTGGCCGCCCGGGGCGTGGCGCTGCGGCTGTTGCACGCGGAGCTGCCCAGCCGGCCGTTCCGGGCCGCGTTCGACGCGCGCTCCCGGCTGGTGAAGGGGGGGCTGGAACTGAAGGTGTGCCCGCGCGTCCACTTCAAGGCGGTGGTGGTGGACGGCGCCTGGGTCTACCTGGGGAGCGCCAACCTCACCGGCGCGGGCCTGGGCGCCAAGGGCGACGATGTCCGCAACTTCGAGATGGGTTTCGTGACGGAGGACTTCGACACCATCGACCGGACCACGGCCCTCTTCGAGGCCGTGTGGAGCGGCGCCGAGTGCCGGGGATGTCGGCTTCGAGCGGTGTGTCCTGACCCCATCTTGCCCTCCGGCGGCGGACAGGCGAAGAAACGGGGACGGGACGCGGTGCGCTTGGGGAAGTCCCGCCGGCTGCGACGTCCACGGGAGGACTCGACATGAAGCTGCACTTCGCGCCGCGCAACGCGCCCTGGGGGACCAGCGCGGGGTGACGCCTCCAACCTCCAGTGCGTGGGACGACGCGAACGCGGATGTCCGGGCCCGCCGTCGGGTCCGGCGGCGCACGTATTGGTGGTGCGCGCTGATCATCACGCTGGGCTCGCTCGCGCACCCGCTGATTCTCGGCGGCTTCCGCGCGGACTTCCTCGCGGCGCACCTGGCCTGGGCCGTGGCGTTCCTCGCGCTGGGGACCGCGGTCGGCGCGGGGTGGCTGCGCCCGCCCTTCAGCGGCATCGCGGCGGGCACCGTCAGCCTGACGGCGCTCACCGTGAGCATCCAGCTCACCGGTGGCCTGGAGAGCCCGCTGTTCCCCGCCTTCTACACGGTGCCCCTCCTGGTCACCGTCTTCGTCCCGGGCCAGCGCCTGCCGGTGTGGTCCGCCATCGGGGGCACGCTGGTGGCGGTGGGGCTGATGACGTGGCTGTCGCACGTGCCCTGGGCGGTGTTCGTCAGCCAGTGCCTCAGCCTCGTCTTCGTGTTCGCGGTGTCCGCGCACGGCGCGGAGGCCTTCCGCAAGCTGCGCGCGGCCGAGCGCAACGCGCACCTGGAGCGCGTGGAGGCCCTGCGCCAGCTGGCGGAGAGCGAGTCTCGCCGCGCCCGCGTGGAGCGCCAGCGCGCGGAGGTGGAGCGGCTGGTGGTGGTGGGGCAGCTGGCCGCGGGCGTGGCCCATGAGGTGAACAACCCGCTCGCGTACGTGAAGTCGAACCTGCACTACCTCCAGGAGGAATGGGCGCACGGCGCGCCCGACGACCTGGAGGACGTGCGGCGCGTGCTGGACGAGACGCAGCAGGGCGTGCTGCGCATCCAGCAGATCGTCACCGACCTGCGCCTGTTCTCCCGCGAGGCCCCCGACGAGCTGGAGTCCTGCGACGTCGCGCAGGCGCTGGCCGAGGCGCAGCGGCTGGCCTCGGTGCGCCTGCGCAGCCTGGGCCTGGTGGAGCGCGACGTGGCGCAGGAGCTCTTCCCCGCGCGCGTCACGGCCCGCCACCTGGTGCAGGTGCTGGTGAACCTGCTGCTCAACGCCGCGGACGCGCTGGAGGCCGCCCGCTCCAGCAAGCCCGCGCACGTGATGCTGCGCGCGCGCATGGAGGACGGCCGCGTGCGGGTGGAGGTGGAGGACAACGGGCCGGGCATCCCCGAGGCCGCGCTGTCGCGCCTCTTCGAGCCCTTCTTCACCACGAAGCCGCCCGGCAAGGGCACCGGCCTGGGCCTGGCGCTTTGCCGCGACTACGTGGCGCGCGCGGGCGGCACCCTGGACGCGGAGAACCGCGCGGAAGGCGGTGCGCGCTTCATCCTCCGGCTGCCCGTCGCCGGCACCGCATCCCCCCCTGTCCACCGCGAAGCGCCGGCGCCCGTGGACGCGAACGCGGAGCCCGCGGCCGAGTAGCCCCTCTCAGCGCTTCATCGCTCCAGCGCGTGCGCCACCTGCCCCAAGAGGCGCAGGCGCGGGGAGTCCAGCTTGCGCACGGTGCGCATCAGGCGCCGCACCTCCGGACGCTCGCGGTACTCCGGCGGATCCTCCGCGAGCTGCGGCGCGCCGTCCTCCGTCACCGCCGCCGTCGCGCTCAACCCGAGCAGCACGTCCGACGAGCAGCTCAGCACGAGGCAGAGCTTCCGCAGCGTCCGCACGCTGGGCAGCATGTGCCCGCGCTCCAAACGGCCGTACACCTCGGTGGCGATGCCGACGCGCTCGGCGACATCGGCCTGCGTCAGCTCCAGCCGCTGCCGGGCCACTCGCACCGCGTTTCCAATGAGGGTTGCCAGTCGCTGTTCCATGGCGTGCAAAACCTGTCGAAAGAGGAGCTTCTCCCCCCGCTTTTCAGACGGAGAGGTACCGGGGAGAAGTCGCTGCCTTGCGTGACCTCGTGAGACACAGATTACGAGTGGGGTCTGACATCCCCGGGCGTTCGGACAGGGCCCGCAAACCCTCGACAATCCGCCGTTTCCGCCGTTCTCACGCGCGCGTTTGGCAAGGCTTCCCGGGTGTTTTTTCTTGCGCGTCACGCGCGCCGAACCGGGGTGGTAGGCGCGCACGCCTCCGCCCCTCCCAAGACGTCACGGGAAGGCCGTGAGAGGTCGCCCGACGTGGCAGGTTGCTTCGTGCGATTCGCGACGACTTCGCGGGTCCGGGGAGACCGCGCGCTTCCGGCGGAGTGGGCCGGAAGCGGGGCTCGACACCCGGGCTGCTTCAGTGCTGCTTCAGGATTCGGACGGCAGCGCGGCGCGGGCTTCGGAGTACTCGCGCACCATGCGTTCGACGACGGTGGCGGCGGGCAGCACGTCCTTCACGAAGGCCACGCCCTGGCCCGCGCTCCAGGTGTCCTTCCACGCCTTGCCCTGGCCCGCGCGGAAGCGCTCCAGCGCGCTCTTGATGAAGTTGCCGTGCACGCCCGTGACCTCCTTCGTGTACTCCAGGTCCTCGGGCCCTGAGTCCACCAGTGCCTGCTTGTAGTCAGGCGCGGCGCCGGCCTCCACCGTGGCCAGGAAGCGCGTGCCCACGTACGCGCCATCCATGCCCAGCGCGAGCGTGGCGGCCAGGTGGCGCCCCGTGGACAGTGCGCCCGCGAGCACCACCGGCACGCCCAATTCCGCCTTGAGCCACGGGCCCAGCACCATGGGGCTCAGGTTGCCCGCGTGGCCGCCCGCGCCGCTGCCCACCGCGACGAGCGCGTCCACGCCGGCCTTCACGGCCTTCTCCGCGTGGCGCAGTGAAATCACGTCGCTCCACACCTTGCCGCCGTACGCGTGCACGCGCTCCACGATGGGCGTGGGGTCGCCCAGGCTGGTGATGACCAGCGGCACCTTGCGCTCCACCGTCGCGGCCACGTCCTCCTCCAGGCGCTCGGCCCACTTGAGGATGAGGTTCACGCCGAAGGGCACGTCCTTCGGGAACGTGTCGAGGAAGTTCCGGTACGCCTGCGCGGTGCGGTAGTTGAGCGACGGCACCGCCCCGATGGCGCCCGCGCGTCCGGCGGCTTCCAGCAGCGCCGCGTTGGACACCAGGAACATGGGGGCGGCGATGATGGGATAGCGGATGCCCAACATCCGGGTGACCGCGGTATCGATGCGCGAAGGGGCCATGCGCGCATTGGAGCATGCGTGCGCGCGGGCGCGAGGCCGAAAAATCGGCCTGGGCGGCGTTGTCAATCACAGCGTGCCCCGGCGGGGGAAAACCCCTGGTGTTTCCGTGGTTTACGTAGCACGTAGGGCTGACATAAGGTGCCTGCCCCGGCGGCGAGCCGGGATACCGGGGAGTCCCTTCGGTGAAGCGAACCGGGGAGCGCCGCCGAGCGCCTTCGCGGGGAGGCCAGAGCCAGTCGTGAGTGACGAGCGTCCGGACGCGCTGCTCAAGAGCGCACTCGAAAAGATCGTCTACTTCGAGGCCCGTGCGCAGCAGTTGCATGGCGAGCTGGCGTCCGCACGCGACGAGCTTTCGCACCTCAAGGAGGACCTGGCGGAGGGGCACCAGCGTGAGCTGGACCTGCGCCGGGAGGTGGCCTCGATGGAGGTGAAGAGCGCCCGCGCGCAGGCCGAGCGCGAGGAGTTGTCCCGGCTCAACCACGCGCTGCGGCTGGAGCGCGACCAGCTGATGGCGAAGCTGCTGGACGCGAGCCGGATCCACTCCTCCGGGCAGGCCCGCGCCATGGCGGAGGATGACGCCGACGAGCTGGGGTTCGACCTGGCGTCGTTCATCTCCCAGCTGCGCAGCGAGGTGATCCTCCGCGGGGACGTGCCCGCGATGCGCGCGCCCTTCAACGGGCCGGCGGTGCCGCTGAAGTCCTCCGAGCCGAGCGTGCCGTGGGCGGAGCGTCCCGCGCCGGCCATTCCGTCCCGGGCTTCGATGGTGTCGTCGGGCGCGGCGGAGTCGGGGCTGTCGCCGGTGGCGCGCGAGGCGCAGCGGCTGCAGAGCGAGGGCCGCCTGCGGGTGAGCCCGGAGCAGATGGCGGAGCTGTCCGGGCATTCGGGCAGCACCACGGACGAGACGCTGTTCGGGTTCTCCGTGCGGGAGCTGTCGGCGGCGGACGCGGCGGCCCGGGTGCGGGCGGCGGAGCGGCTGAAGGCGCTGGCGCATCCGGCGGCGGCGCCCGCGCTGGCGGCGGCCCTGCACGCGGAGACGGACGCGACGGCGCAGGTGGCGCTGGTGCAGGCGTTCGCGGGGCTGTGCCGGGAGGAGGGCGCGTCGGTGGTGTCGCCGCTCCTGTCGTCGCCGGTGCCGGAGGTGCGCATCGCGGCGTTGAAGGCGCTGCTGGTGCTGGCGCCGAAGGACGCGGCGCCGCACCTGGCGCAGGCGATGAAGGACTCGGACCGGTCGGTGCGCCGGCGCGCGTCGCTGCTGGCCCTGGGGTTGGAGGGGGAGACGGCGCGGCGGCTGGGCGAGGACGCGATCCACGACACGGATCCGGAGGTCCGCGCGCTGGCGGCGCTGGCGCTGGGCGCGGGCCGGGGCGAGAACGCCCGGACGCTGCTGTTGGGTGCGCTGGACGACGGCGAGGCGCGCGTGCGCAAGGCGGCGGCGCAGAGCCTGTCGCGCATCCTGGGGCACGACGTGTCCGCGGTGGTCGCGCTGGATGATGCGCACCGGCGCCGGGAGATCCGCCGGCTAGCGACGCTGCCCGTGAGGCCCGTGCGCGCGACGCTGGACGTGAAGCCCGTGCGCGCGGCCCCCGTGGTCGCGGAGGCTCGGCCCGTCGCGGTGAATGCCGCGCAGCCCGTCGCGGTGAATGCCGCGCAGCCCGTCGCGGTGAATGCCACACAGCCCGTGGCGGTGAATGTCGCGCAGCCCGTCGCGGTGAATGCCGCGCAGCCCGTGGCGGTGGTGCAGGTCGCGCAGTCCGTCGCGGTGAATGGTGCGCAGCCTGTGGCGGTGGCGCATGTGCAGCCTGTGGCCGCGATGGGCGCGCCGCGGGTGAGCGCCCCGGTCGCGGCGCCGCAGCCCCTCCCTTCGATTCCCGAACACATGGCCGTGCCGGTGTCTCTCGCGGACGTCGCCGCGAACACCTCGCAGTGGACCGCCACGCCGATGGCCGCCCCCGCGCTCGCGGTCGCCACCGTGGGCGCGGCCCGCTCCGCACCCGCTGTGATGCACGGTGCGGCTCCGGCGCCTGCCCGGGTCGCGAACGGTGGGCCCGTGTCCTTCGCTTCGGGCCCTGCCGCGCCGCCGTCGCGCCCGGTGGCCCCTGCTCCTCCCGCAGTGCCCGCGCAGCCCGCCGTGCGGCGGACGCCCGTGCAGGCCGCGCTGGTCGCCATGGGCGCGCCTCCTCCCGCCCGGGCTCCGGCGCCTGCCGCCCCGCCGCCGGTTCCTCCCAAGCGCGGCCCGTCTCCCGTGGAAGCGCTGTGTGGGGCGATGTTGCAGGAGGTGCGGGTCGCTGTCCGAGGACGCTCGCTCGCCGAGCTGACGTCCGGGCTGTCCGCTCCGGCGGAGCTGGCCCAGGAGGCTGTTGCCCTGCTGGTGGCCCGAGGGGCCATCGTGCGAAGGGGGCACAAATACTTCGCCGCTTGAGGCAAGGTGCAACCCGCCCAGGCCTCACACGTCATCCGAAGGGTCGTTCATGGAAGCGCCGACGTACAGCTCGAAGCAGGTAGCCGAGATGCTCGGCGTGACTCCGAAGTCCATCCCCGCGGAGCTGCGCAAGGACGCCTACGGCCCGGAAGACGTGTGGGAGCTGCGCACGACGCTCAACAAGTTCCCGCCCACCGCGGGCCTGCGCAGACAGCTCTTCCTCAACTTCAAGGGCGGCACCGGCAAGACGTCCCTGTCCACGTCCTACGCGTGGCGCCTGGCGGAGCTGGGCTACGCCGTCCTCCTCATCGACCTGGACAGCCAGGGCCACGCCACCAAGTGCCTGGGCTACGAGGGCGAGGACTTCGAGAAGACGCTGCTGGACGTGCTCGTCCGCAAGACGCCGCTCGCGCAGGTGGTGCAGAAGTCCACCCTGCCCAACCTGGACTTCATCCCGTCCAACCTGAGCATGTCCACGGTGGACCTGGCGCTGATGCCCATGGCCGGCCGTGAGTTCAAGCTGCGCAACGCGCTCAAGGACGTGGAGGCGCAGTACGACTTCATCGTCTTCGACGCGCCGCCGTCCTTCGGCCTGCTCAACCTGAACGCGCTGATGGCCGCGAACGACCTGTTCGTGCCGGTGCTCGCGGACTTCCTGTCCTTCCACGGCCTCAAGCTGCTGTTCGAAACGGTGCAGAGCCTGGAGGAGGACCTGAACCACGTGCTGGACCACGTGTTCATCGTGGTGAACTCCTTCAACGCCACCTTCAAGCTGGCGAAGGAGGCGCTGGAGGCGCTCCAGACGCACTACCCCGAGTACCTGCTGCCCACCATCATCCGGCAGTGCACCAAGTTCGCGCAGGCCTCCAGCGAGGGCCGCCCGGTGTTCGTGGCGGACCCCACGTCCAAGGGCGCCAACGACATCCAGGCCATGCTGGACAACGTGCTGCCTCGCCTGGTGGCCGCGCACGCCGCGGCGGTGAAGGCCGGCACCGCGACGAAAGCCGGCTGAGATTTCCCCATGAAGAAAGCCTTCGAACAGAACGTGTCCCGCGCGAAGCCGCGCCTCCGCCTGGGGGCGCTGACGGGTGCCCTCGACCCGGCCGACCCCACGGGGACCGCCGCCGCCACGCCGGAGCCCGCCGCGCCGGAAGCGACTGCGCCCGTCGCGGAGTCGCCGGACCTGTCCTCCGAGGTGCGCTCGCGCATCGAACGCCGCGCCGGCCCGCGCCCCACCGCCGCCGAGGCGATGGAGGCCGCGCTGAACGCCCCGCCCAGGCACACCGCGCCGCCCCAGGCCGCGCAGGGGCTGCCGGCGGTGACGGCGCCCTCGTTCTCGCCGGTGTCCCACGCGCTGTCCGCGCTGGTGTCCCCGGAGGCGCGCCGCGAGGAGGAAGAGGCTCCGCCCGCGCCGTGGCTGGACGCTGACTCGCAGGAGACCGCGCCCGGCTGGACCGTGGCGCAGGAGTCCGCGCCCGAGGAGTCCGTCTGGGACGCGGACGCGGTGTCGCCGGTGTCGCACCGCGAGGTGGCGGAGGCCGTCGCCGCGTCCGCGTGGAACGTGTCCGTCGCGCAGCAGCGGGAGGCCGCGGTGGAGGCCTTCGGCCAGGAGCCCCTGGGCGCCGAGCCGACGCCCACGCACGTGGAGCCGCCCCCGCCCGCCGCCGCGCGCTGGGATGCGCTGACGGCGCGTCCGGAAGCCGCCACGCACGTGGACGCGACGCGCGTGGCGCCCCTGGCCCACTCCGTGACGCACACCGAGGCGCTGCGCGGCGAAGTGACCCGCCTGGAGCCGCAGGCCGCGACGCACGGGGGAGCCGCCTCCGCGCCGGTGCCTCCCCAGGCTGATGCCCGCGCGCCTGTCGCGAACATGGCGCCGCACGCCGAAGCCGCTCGCGCGCCCGTCGCGGGCCCGGCTGTGTACGCCGAAGCCCCTCGCGCCGACACTCGGGGCGCGCCGGTCACGTTCGCCTCGCCGCCCCCGGTGATGGCGCAGGCGGAAGCCCCCCGGGGCGCCCCGGTCACCTTCGCGGGCCCGCCTCCCGGAGTACAGTTCGATGGACGGATGGGCGTTCAGGCCCTCCGCATGCCTTCCGAGGCCGAGCCCATGACGACGTACGCTGCCGTCCAGGCCTCCACCGTCACCACCACCGAGACGGTGGCCCGACATGAAGCCGCGCCCGCCCCCGTCGAGGTGCAGACGCCCGCGCCTCCCCGCGAGGACGACTCCGAATCCCGCCGTGAGAAGCTCAAGGCCCGCCTCAAGGCCGTGCGCGAGAACCCGCGCCCGGAGCCGCTGCCCGCCACCGTCGCGGAAGCCGGCCAGCGCGCCGTGGAGCGCATCACCCACCTCCAGGCGGAGCTCACCAAGGTCAAGGCGGCCAACCTCACGCTCACCCAGGACCTCGAGGTCGCCCGCCGTCAGGCGGAGAAGGCCACCGAGGAGGCCCGCCTGCGCATGGACGAGGCCCGCCGCCTGTCCGCGGAGATGGAGGGCCGCGTGAAGCTGCTCGCCGACCTGGAGCGCGAGCTGGCCTCCCTGGAAGGCGAGCGCGACGAAGCGCTCCTGTCCCTCCAGGAGTCCCGTCAGGCCCTCCAGGCCGCGGCGAAGGAGCACGAAGCGCTGGAGCAGGTCGTCACGAAGGGCAAGCTGGCCCTGGCCGACAGCCTGGCGGAAGAGGAGCGCCTCGCCGTGGAGCTGGAGGGCGCCAAGGACGAGTCCTCCTCCCTGCGCCGCGCAGTGGAGACGCTCCAGGGCGAGCGCGACGTGCTGGCCCAGCAGGTCGCGTCCCTCACCGCCGAGCGCGCCGAGCTGCTGGAGGCGCGCAAGGCCCTGGAGTCCGTGCACCGCGCCTTGAGCCAGGCCACGGTGCGCTGAAGGCCTTCGCCTACTTCGCGTCCTTCGCCACGCCCGTGGGCTTCTTCCCGGGCCCCACGGTGGCGGTGAAGGACGCGGGCAGGGCAGGGCGCTGGAGCGACGCGACGTCCACCCGCGCGAGCGGATCCGCGTTCTCCCGCCGCCCCTGGAGCAGGTCGGCGATCCGCTCCTGGCGCTCCTCCTTCTTCGGGTGGTTCTCCCAGAAGCCGCCGCCCCCGGACGTCCGCTCGAGCAGCCGCGAGAACTCCCTGGGGTCGTAGCCCGCGGACAGCAGCAGCTCCACCGCGAGCGTGTCCGCCGCCAGCTCCTCGTCCTTGCGGTTGCCCTTGCCGAAGGCGTCCACGGTCCCTTCGACCATCTCCCCCATCAGCCCCGTGTCCGAGTCCAGGTCCAGCCGGCCGTCCAGCTGGCTCGCGCTCTTCAGCTTCGACACCACGGCGCCCGTCACCGCGGCGCCCTTGCACGTGCTCACCTTCACGGAGACGTACTGGTGCAGCGCGTGCTTGAGCACGACGTGGGCAATCTCATGCGCCAGCACGCCCGCGAGCTGCGCCTCGTTCTCCACGCCCTGGAGCAGCCCGTGCGTGACGAACACGTAGCCCGCGGGCGCGGACAGGGCGTTGAAGCGCTTCGTGTCCTTGAGCACGCCGAACGTCCAGCGCAGCTCCGGCCGGGGGGACTGCATCGCCAGGTTGCGGCCCACCGTGTTGACGTAGGTGTTCAGCCGCTCCTCCGACGCGCCCGACAGCATCAGCCCGCCGCCCTGCTGCGCCCAGTGGATGGCCAGCGCGCTGCCCAGCGCGTACTCCTCCTGGATGGCTGGCTCCACCTTCAGCTTGTCGCAGGACTCCATCTTCTCCGCCGCGGCCGCCACCCGGTTCGCGTCCTCGCCCAGGTTCGCGGCCCTCAGGCCCTTCGCCATCTGGGCACAGGACGTGAGGCACAGCCCCAGGCCCGCCACCGCCAGCATCCCCATGCGCGAGCGCATCACTTCACCGCCTTCTTCGCCTGGGGACCCAGCTTCGTGTTGGGCGCCACCACCGGGAACAGCCCGGCCTGCTTCACGTGCGCGTCGATCTCCACGGGCGTGACCTTGAGGGCCAGGGCCTCCAGCGCCTTGATTTGCGACACCGCGACCGCGTAGTCGCCGCCCTTCTCCTTGCCGTACTTCTCCGCGCCGGGGCTCAGCGCCTTTACCGCCGCGCCGCTGGACACGAAGGCGGCAGGGTCGATGGTGCGCGTCTTGCCGTCCTTGGACACCAGCTCCATGTCGGGCGGCTTCGTGGACAGGTTCGTCTGGAACACGTAGCCGGCCTTGCCTCCGGGCTCCGTCACCTGGTGCCACTGCGCGTTCTTCGGGTCCGCGCCCTTCCACGTCACCTGCTGCCCGGGTTGGAGCACCGCCACCACGTCCGCCGTGGGCACCGCGCTCTTGAGGACGCGCGTGTTGCGCGCCTTCACGTAGAGCTTCTCGTCCTTCTTCACCGCCCACGCGGCCGTCGCCGGCAGCCCCAGCGCCAGCAGCACGATGCCCCAGGTCCATCGTCTCATCGTCATCCTCCCCACCCTGATACGCCGTCACTTCTCCAGATTCGCGACACCATCGAACTTCTCCGGAGGCGTCTCCATGTATTCGCGGCAGCGCTCCAGCAGCTTCGCCGTGGGCCCGTCCTCCGGCGACCGAGCGGCCTCCGCCTCCAGCACCGCCGCGGCCTCCGCGAAGCGGGCCTCGCGGTACAGCCCCAGGGCCTCGTGGTAGCGCGCCACCGTGTGCTGGGTGGACGCGTCCAGCTGTCCCTTGAGCGCGAGCAGCTCGTACACCGTGACGGCCTCCGTCTTGCCCGCCACCCGCACCCGGTCCAGCTCGCGCACCTCGATGTGCTCGCGCGCCAGTTCGTACGTGCGCGGGCCAATCATGATGACCGACCCGTAGGCCTTGTTCGCGCCCTCCAGGCGCGCGGCCAGGTTCATGCCGTCGCCAATGGCCGTGTAGCTGAAGAGCTGGTCGCTGCCGAAGTTGCCCACGAAGTTCACCGCGCTGTTCACGCCGATGCGCGTGTACACGTCCGGGAACCCCTTCTCGCTGAAGTCCACGCGCAGCGCCTCCACCGCCGCCTTCGCCGCCAGGGCGCCCCGGCACGCGCGCACGGCGTGGTCCTCCTGGGCCATGGGCGCGCCGAAGAGGCACACCACCGCGTCGCCGATGTACTTGTCCAGGCACCCGCCCTCGCGCAGCAGCGCCCCGCTCACCGTCGTGAGGTACGTGTTGAGGATGCGCACCAGCTGGCGCGGGTCCTCCTTGAAGCGCTCGCTGAAGGTGGAGAAGCCGCGGATGTCGCTGAAGAACGCGGTGATCTCCTTGTTCTCCCCATCCAGGCGCGGCAGTTGCCGCGAGCGGATCATCTGCTCCACCAGCTTCGGCTCCATGAAGCGGTTGAACGCCTGCCGGATGAACTGCGTCTCGCGGTTGGCCACCAGGTGGTTGAACGCCAGCGCCGCCACGCTCGCGCCCACGCCCGCCAGCGCGGGCATCGCCATCAGCACGTGCGTGTGCGCCGTCTTGAGCAGCATGCCGGTGAGCACGTGCAGTCCCACCACCAGCGCCACCGGCCAGGCCACCTCCAGCGGCGTCCAGCGCGCCGTCATGAGGAGCACCGCGGACAGCAGGGCCACGAAGAACGTCAGGCCCAGGTCCACGACCAGGGGCGTGCGGGTGATGAACGTTCCCGACAGCAGTGTGTCCACCACCGTGGCCTGCTTCACCAGACCAGGCTGCGTGGAGGAGAAGGGCGTGGCCTTGATGTCGTTGAGGCCCACCGACGTGCCGCCGATGACGACAACCTTGTCCTGGAAGGTGTCCGCGGGCAGCTCCAGGTCTTCGCCCCTGGAGCGGTGGATCCAATCTTTCAGCACCCGGATGAGGGGCACCGGCGGGAAGCGCTCGTCCAGCGGGCCTCCGTAGTCCAGCGCGGCGAAGCCGTCCGGGTCCACGTGCCACGTGCGCTCGCCAATGCGGAGGGTGCGGCCGGAGAACGTGACCTCCTTCGCACCCAGCAGGTCCGCCATCATGCGCACCGGCAGCGTCACGTAGGTGTTGGTGCCGTCCGTGTACGCGAAGCGCGTGCGGCGGATGGAGCCGTCCCCGTCCGCCTCCGTTTCCACCAGGCCGAACCCGTTCACCGCGCCCACCAGCGCGGACGTCGGAGGCACCGGGTAGCGCTCTGGCGGAAGCGCGGGCAACGGATCTCCATCTGTCCGGCTCGCGGGGAAGGCGAGCGCCCGCGCCAGGGCCTCGGGCGCCAGCACGGGCGTGGCCGGGGTTGGTGCGTCCTCGAACTCCTCGGGGAAGGAGTCGTCCTCCGGAGGGCTGGCGGGAGCAGCCTCTGGAGCGGTCAGCGGCACGGGGGCCGAGAAGTCCGCGCGAGCGAGCGGCTCCGCCGTGCCGCTGCTCGCCATGCCCAGGTAGAAGGGGAGGCCGGTCTCACGCAGCACCTGCGCGAAGCCAAGGTCGGCGGACTCGTCGGCCGTCCGCTCGTCCATCACCGCGTCGAACAGCACGGCCCTGGCTCCCGCGGCCTTCAGCTCCTGCGCGATGCGCGCCCACAGCGTGCGCGTGTACGGCCAGTTGCCGAAGTTGATCTGAAGCTGCGAGTTCTTGCTGATGGCATCGATGGTGCTCTGGTCGATGGCCACCACGACCACCTGCTTCGATTCTTTCCGGCCGCCAGTGAACCGGACCAGGGCCTCGTCGTAGGCGATGTGCTCCGTGCTCTCGAGGACCTCCGCCCACTCGCACGCCCACGCGGCGAGTGTGGCCATCAGCGCGATCCCCATCATCACGCGTCCGTGATGGCGCCAGCGCTCCTGGATCATCTTCCACGTCTCACCCGCCACGGCCCCTCCCCACGAGGTCGACGGCGCGACGCTACTCCGGGAAGCGGTCCCCAGGCACGCGGGAGGGCCGATACAACGGGTCCTTCAGCCAGGAGGAGCCGGAGAGGCCCGTGAAGCAGTCGGCCCTGCGAGCCGTCGCAGCCCCTGGCGTCCGCCGGCCGACGCCTGCACGTCTGTTGCCGTTGGATGAAGGCCCCCAACCTTCATGCCCATGGGACCCGAGGCGGTGAAGCCCACCGCCCGCGTTTCAATGCCCTGTCCCTGCCCTGAAGGAGTCACCCCGTGGCCCTGGACCTGTTCAAAGAAAAAGGCGTCCCCGTGGAGCGCCAGTCCTTCACCTGGAAGGACCTCGTGCGGCGGCCCTACAGCAAGATGGACGACGACGCGTTCACCCGGACGCGTGTCATCCTGATGAACGGCATCGAAGCGGATGCCCTGCGCATGAAGCACATCTTCGCGCGGCTCAGCCTGGAGCTGCGTCCGCACCTGGCGCTGGTGCGCCGCGCGGAGCACCACCAGCAGACGCTGGTGAACTGGCTCACGCCGCCGGACCAGAAGGTCATCGAAACCACGCTCGGCTTCGAGCAGCTCGCCATTGAAGTCACGGCCAGCGTGGCCATCCACGAGCCCGACCCCTATCTGGCCCAGACGTACCGGTTCGGGATGCTGGAGGACTTCGACCACCTGTACCGCTACTCCGCGCTCTATGACCGGCTGGAGGGCCAGGACCCCAACAACATCACCCAGTCCTATACGGACATCATCCCGGGCCGCCCCACGGCCGTGGAGCACCGCCATCCGCTGGATGACCTGCGCCGCCCGTATGACCGCAAGGCCGCGGATCCGCTGTCCAAGCTGCACGCGATGACCATCACCGCGGCCGAGTTCCAGACGCACGACTACTACATGACCGTGGGCCCCACGTTCGCGGACCCCGTCGCGCGGCAGCTCTACGCGGAGATCGCCTCCATCGAGGAGCAGCACGTCACCCAGTACGGCTCGCTGATGGACCCCGGCGAGTCCCTGCTGGAGAAGTGGATGCTCCACGAGGCCATGGAGGTCTACAACTACTCCTCGTGCCTCGCGTACGAAACGAACCCGCGCATCAAGGAGGTGTGGCAGCGGTTCGTGGACTACGAGCTGGGACACCTCCACTACGTGATGGAGCTGTTCAAGAGCATGGAGCAGCGTGACCCCGCGGAGGTGCTGCCCCGCACGCTGCCGGAGCCCATCGCGTTCAAGGAGCACCGCGAGTTCGTGCGCAAGGTCCTCTCTCAGGAGGTGGACATGCGCTCCGACGGCACCGAGTACGTGGACAAGTCGCAGCTGCCGCCGGGTCACCGCACGCTCGTGTACCAGTCCCAGCTGAACTCGGAAGGGTCGCCCTCGGAGACGGCGGCGGCTGGATACAAATGGAGGCCGGGCACGGAGCTCGCCGCGAAGGCGGAGCGCATGGGCTCGGTGCTCGAGGGGAGGAGGCTGCAATGAGCAAGGAAAACATCGCCAACGTCGGCGCGAACCGCACCGGCATCAAGACGTCGCCCATCGACAGCAAGGACATCATCGCCCAGGCGCGGAAGGCCGAGCCCAGCAGCCCGGGCGACGCGCAGGCCATCGCGGAGGTGCGCAAGCAATACACACGCGAAGCCGCGGACGGCCTGGGCAGCGTGCCACCGCCCGCGAGCCTCAAGGGCATGGCGAAGACCGCGGTGGACATGCTCAAGGGCGGCAAGCCCACCGTGCTCATCGACAAGCTGGGGGAGCGGCTCGCCTTCGAGCGCAGCGGCGTCCGGCTCTACGAGGGCGCGCTCTCCAAGCTGGAGGTCTTCGGCAGCTGGGAGGGCGGACCGTCGCGGGAGCTGCTCACGAAGATCCTCGAGGACGAGCTCAGCCACTTCGCGCTCCTGATGGAGGCCATGGAGAAGCTGGGCGCGGACCCCACGGCGATGACGCCGTCGGCGGACCTCACCTCGGTCATCTCCATGGGCGTGCCCGCGGCCATCTCCGACGCGCGCACCAACCTGCGGCAGGCCATGCAGGCGCTGCTGGTGGCGGAGCTGACGGACAACGCGAGCTGGGAGCTGCTCATCGACCTGGCGCGCGGCCTGGGCCATGACTCGCTCGCGGACCGCTTCACGCTGGCGCTCGACGCGGAGGCCGAGCACCTGGCGCTGGTGAAGGGCTGGCTGGCGGCGGGCGTGGCCACGGAGGCGCGCGCGTCCATGGACTCCGCGGCCGTCCCCGCGCAGCCCTGAGGACAGCCGGGCAGGCAGGCGGACATGGCAGGCCGTTGTGCGAGGACACAGCTTGTGGGCTCGCACGACGGCTTCGTCACGTCCGGGAGGAACGACATGCAGCTCAGCGAGCTGGGAGGCTCCGAGGGCCTGGAACACAACGCCACGCTCAACCGTGAATCGCTGGTGGCGCTGGGGGCCTTCAGCGCGCTCACCGCGGGCGCGGTCTTGCTCAACGCGCGCAGCACCCGCGAGGCCGTGGAGGGCCGCTGGTACAAGCACTTGAAGAAGCCGCCCTACCAGCCGCCGCGGCAGGCCTTCGGGCCGGTGTGGACGGCGCTCTACGGGCTCATCGCCGTCTCCGGCTGGCGCATCTGGGGCTCACCCGCGGGAGCGGAGCGCTCGCGCGCGCTGGGCCTGTGGTTCATGCAGCTGGGGCTCAACGCCGCGTGGTCCCACCTGTTCTTCCGCAAGCGCCAGCTCAAGGCCGCGGCGGTGGAGAACTGGGCCCTCTTGGGCAGCATCGCGGCGTATACCGCCGCCGCCAGCCGCGTGGACCGCAAGGCGCCGTGGTTCATGGCCCCGTATCTGGGCTGGGTGTCCTTCGCCAACGTGCTGTCGACCGACATCGCCCGGCGCAATGCCTGACGCCGGGCGCTCTCTCCTCGCGCGTCAGTTGCGCATGCGCGAGGGGCGGGCCGCGTTGAAGGCCAGCACGGCGGCGAAGTAGCGCGCCTGGTCCTCCGAGGTGCAGCGCACCTCCTGGATGCGTCCGCCGACCTTCACCCGGACAATCCACCCCTCGTTGTCCTGGCTGACAGGGGACTCGCTCGTCATCGTCATGTTTTCCATGGGTCTTCTCCCTCCCGTGCGCCCCTATGAGCAGGGGGCGTGCCAGGGCTGGGAAGCGTGGGATTCCAGCCCCTTGCATGCAGCCTTCGTCCGGGGCGGAGAGGCGGGGCTGAAGTTCTTTCAGGCAGGGGGCGATCGCGGCTTCAGTGGAAGTGGCGATCAGGCCACACCTGCGGGAGGGCGGGCCGCACGGAGGCGAGTGTCGGCAGCGCGACGTAGAAGGTGGACCCCCGGCCCGGAACGCTCTCCACCCAGATGCGGCCGCCGTGGCGCTCCACGATGTCGCGGCTGATGTAGAGGCCCAGGCCCAGTCCGCCGTAGGAGCGGGTGGATGCGTTGCGCGCGCGGAAGTAGCGGTCGAAGAGTTGCTGCTGCTGGTCCTCCGGGATGCCGATGCCCGGGTCCGTCACGGACAGCACCGCGACGTCGTCCGTCTGGGACAGCCGCACGCGGATGGTGCCGCCGTCCGGGCTGTACTTGAGCGCGTTCTCCAGCAGGTTGGAGACGACCTGCTCCAGCCGGAACGTGTCGCCGTGGACGGAGATGGGCTCTCGGGGGGATTCGAAGTCGAAGGTGTGGTTGCCCTTCTGGCCTTCCATGCCGGCGAGCGTTTGCTCCACCAGCAGGTCGAAGCGGGTGGCCTCCGGATGCAGGGCCAGCCGGCCGGCCTCGATGCGCGAGGCGTCCAGCAGGTCGTTGATGAGGCCGGTGAGGCGCGTGAGCTGGTGGCGTGCGTGGCGCAGCACGCTGGGGTCCAGGTTCTCGCCGCGCTCCAGGCGGCGCTCCAGCGTGGCCAGGCGCAGGCTCAGGGGCGTCAGCGGCGTCTTCAATTCGTGGCTCGCGATGGAGAGGAAGTCGTCGCGCACGCGGACGGCCTCCTGGGCCTCGCGGTACAGGTGCGCGCGCTCTTCTTCCGCGCGCCTGCGCTCGGTGATGTCCTCGATGAGGACACCCACGCCCAGGACGCGGCCGTCGGGGGTGCGCACGGGATAGAAGCTGCCCCGGAAGCAGCGCCGGGGGCCGGGGACGCCCAGGTCCTCGTCGGAGGTGGTCTCCTGGCCCACCATGGGCTCACCGGTGCGCAGCACGTAGCGGGGTCCCTGCTCCGCGATGGCGCCCGGCTCTCCGAGCAGCTCCGGCAGCGTGTGGCCCGGGTGGTCCTCCGCCGGGATGCCGTTGATGCGCGCGAGCGTTTCGTTGACGCGCACGTAGCGCAGGTTCGTGTCCAGGAAGCCGATGCCCACCGGCGCGCTGCGCACGAGCAGGTCCAGCTGGGCCATGTTCTCCTCGCGCTCGGCCTCCACACGGCGGCGCTCGGTGATGTCCTCCACGATGCCGACGCCGCCCTCCACGCTGCCGTCCTCGGCGTAGCAGGGGGCGAAGCGTACGCGCACGGGCGTCACCTTGCCGGTGGTGAGCGAGCGGTAGTCGCCTTCGTAGTCGCAGGGGCGGCCGGCCAGTGACTCGCGCACGCAGGTCATGATGCGCTCGTCGCGCAGCGTGAGGAGGTGCAGGCCCACCAGGTTGCGCTTCGACGTGCCGATGAGGCTCGAGAAGAGGTCATTGCACGCGGTGATGACGGGGTTGCGGTCAAAGTGGAAGATGCCCAGGGGCGCGTTCTCCACGAGCAGCCGGTAGAGCCGGTCCACCGTCTCCTGATGCGAGGCCGCGCCGGGGCCGCCGGGGATGTGCTCCACCGGCTCCTCCAGCGAGTCGATGACCTCGTGCATCCGGCGCAGCGTGAAGACGATGCGCTCATCTCCGTCCAGGCCGGTGGCGCCCACGGTGACTTCCACCTGCAGCTCCACGCCGTCCCGCCGCCGGGCGAAGACGCGCGTGGGCCGCCCGCCGAGCGCCTTGCGGCGCGACAGCAGGTAGCGCGGCAGGCTGAGGCCGTGGAAGTGGTGCAGGCGAGGCGGGAAGAGGTCGGTGATGGGCCTGCCCACGAGCTGCTCGCGGTCCCAGCCCAGCAGCCGCTCCGTCGCCGCGTTGACGTGCAGGATGAACTCATCCGGGCCGCACGCGATGATGGGGTCCACCGCGGCGTCCAAGATGGCTTCCAGCTCCCGTGCGGCTCCTCCGGCCATGCTTCGCTCCTGGTGGGAACCGGCACGCGTCTTTTTCCGCCGCGTGGCCGGCCCTGCCGGGAGGTGGGGTCTCCCCGGCGTTGGCGGGCGCGCGTCTTGGCGCCCGTGCGCGTTCCCTTTGACTACAGGTACACACTGTGGGCCGGAGCGGCGCGGTGAAGCCGGAGGGCAGGACGCTGACAGCGCCCCTGGAGGCCGGGCGAGCGGGCGGGTACAGGAGAGAGCATGCGCGAATCCCGGACCGCCGCCGTGCTGCTCGCCGTGTCATTGCTGGGGATGGGCTGTGCCGGCACCCGGGGTGCGCCACCGACGGTGCCGAGCCCGCTCGTCTACAAGAGCGAGGCGGTGGGCGCTCCGAAGCCCGAGGCGCTGCTCGTGGCGCTGCACTTCTCCGGTTCCACGCCCGCGTTCTGGGATGAGCCCATCCAGTCGCTGGGCATCCCGGTGCGCACGCTGCTGCCCCAGGGCCCGAGGCCTCGCCGCGACGGCTTCACGTGGTTCCAGGCCGACCACGAGGAGAAGACGTGGGAGGGGAAGACGGAGGACGTGGAGCGCATGGCGGAGCGGCTCGCGGAGTTGATCCGCGAGGTCCGGGCGGCGCACCCGGAGCTCCGCCGCGTCGTGGTGACGGGGTTCTCCTACGGGGGAGACCTGGCATGGATGCTGGCCATCCGGCACCCGGAGCTGGTGGACGCGGCGGTGCCCATGGGGACGCGGCTGCTGGGTGACCCGGGACAGGAGCCGCCTGTGTCGCGGAAGGTGCTGGTGCTCCAGGGCGAGCAGGACGCCATCATCCCCGTACAACACACGCGCGAGCGGGTTGAGGCGCTGAAGGGCCGGGGCGTCCCCATCGACGTGAGGACCTACCCGGACCTGGGCCACGACGTGTCGCCCGCGTTGCTCGAGGACTGGCGCGCGTTCCTGCGCCAGTCGTTGCGGGGGCGGGCCGACTGAAGTCGTGGCTGCCTAGCGTCGGCGCTTGGGCTGCGTCCGGCCGCGCTTCGCCGCTTGCTTGCGCACGGGCTTCCGCGCGGGGGCAGCCGGCTGCGCGTTGAGCGTGAGCGTCTCCAGCTTCTCGCGCAGGGTGCGTGTCTCCTGCTTGAGCGCGTCCAGTTCCTCGCGCAGCGACGCGACTTCACGGGCCTGGGGCGCGCCTTCGCGCAGGGCGCGCACGGCTTCGCGGGCATAGCGGCGTGTGCGCGGGTCGCTGAAGGTCGTGCCCTCCAGCGCGGGCAGCAGGCGGCGGTCGCCCAGCGTGGAGGCCGCGTCGCAGACCGCCAGTTGCACGCGGAACTGCGGGTCACGCAATAGCTGCGCGAACAGGTCCACCGCTTCGCGCTTGCGGTTCGCCACCTCCGCCAGCTTCGCCACGGTGCTCACGGCCGCGCGGCGCAGGAACGCGGGCTGGCCGTACGCGGTGCGTGCCACGGCCACCGGGAACGCGGCGGGGTCCTGCGTCTCCGCGAGCCCGTCCATCGCGCCCGCGCCAATGACATCCTGGAACGACGGCCTCGCGGCGGCGGCCTCCAGCAGGGGCAGCGCATCTGGCGCGCGCACGCGTCCGAGTGCCCGAGCGGCCTCCGCCTCCACGAAGTAGCTGGCGTCTCCGGCCTTCAGCAGCGCGCGCAGGCTCCCGGCCGCCTCCACGTCGTGGCGGAACTCGCCCAGCGCGGCGACGACGGCGCGGCGCACGCGCGGGTGCTCGGTGGCGACCGCGTCCAACAGCAGCGCGCGGGCCTCCGGCGTGCGGATGCGGCCCAGCGCCTTCGCGCACGCGGCGCGGGTGGCCCAGAACCGCTTCGCGTCCTTCAGCGCGCGGCCCAGCGCCTCCACCGACCGCAGGCCTCCGTCCTTCCCCAGCGCGTGCGCGGCCTCTGTGCGCGCGCGGGCCTCCGGGGCATTCGCCAGCTCCTCGCGCCACAGCCCCACGGCCTTGTCCACGTCCAGCGTGCCCAGCACGTCGCGGCGCGGATCCACGCGCACCTGCGTGGGCGCGGCGGGGCAGGGCAGGTGGAAGCGGTGCTCCGCGTCCGTGAGCTCCAACCGGTGGCGCGTGTCCTCGCCGTTCACCATGACGGCCACCTCCAGCGGGAGGCGGAAGACAGGCGTGCCCGAGTCCGTGCGCTGCGTCTGGCGCACGGTGATGCGCAGGCGCGCGTCGTCCGCCTCGTAGCGGACCTCCACCTTCAGCTCCGGGTGGCCGGGGGAGAAGACGTACTGGTCGAAGACGGGGTCCAGGTTGTGGCCGGTGGCCTCCTCGAAGGCGCGCGCCAGGTCCACCGTCTCCACCACGCCGTGGCGGTGGGACGCGACGTAGTGGCGCAGGGCGCGCACGAAGAGGTCATCCCCCACGCGGCGGCGCAGCTCGTGGAGCACCAGTCCGCCCTTCTCGTAGAGGTGGCGGTCGAACAGGTCCATGGGCGCCTGGAACTTCCGGGCGACGATGGGGCGCGCGTAACGCTCGCGCGTCTCGGAGAGATAGGCCTCCAGGTCGAGCGCCCGGTGGTGGTCGGCCTCGTCCCGGGTGTCGCCGCGCTCCTTCCAGAGCACCTCGAAGTAGGTGGCGAAGCCCTCGTTGAGCCAGCCGTGGGGCCAGTCGCGGCAGGTGAGCAGGTCGCCGAACCACTGGTGCGCCAGCTCGTGGGAGATGAGCGGCTCGGCGTTGTAGTCCAGGTGCGCCCGCGCGTCGTGCAGCACGGTGTCCACCAGCGTGGTGGCGGTGGTGTGCTCCATGCCGCCGAGGATGAACTCCGTGACGAACACCTGCGCGTAGCCGCTCCACGGGTAGGGCTCACCGGTGATGGATTCGTACGCGGCAATCATCCCTGGCGTGCGCGCCACGCACCGGAGCGCGTCCTCGCGGCGACCCTTGGGGAACAGGTAGCGCAGCGGCGTGGTGCCGGCGGTGTCGGTGGCCTCGTCGAACTCGCCCACCACCAGCGTGACGAGGTAGGGCGCGTGCGGCTGTGCCATGCGGTGGTGCTGGGTGCGCCGCTCGCCGGTGGTGACGTCGCTGACGAGCACGCCGTTGGACAGCGACGTCATGTTCGCCGGGAAGGTGGCGATGACCTCCGACGTGGCCTTCTGCGCGGGCGTGTCCAGGCAGGGGAACCAGCATCTCGCGTCGATGTCCTGGCCCTGCGTCCACGCCTGGAGCGGACGGTCGGGGTAGCCCGCGTCGGGGCCCCAGAAGTAGAGGCCGCGGCGGGGGCGGGCGCGGTAGGTGAGCGCGATGTCGCACGCCTGGCCCGCGTCGAGCGCGCGAGGCAGCTCCACGCGCACGTGCGCGCCGGAGTTGGAGAAGGGGACGGAGCGGCCGTCGACGCGAGCCTCGGTGACGTCCAGGTCCACGGCGTCGAAGGTGACGGTGGACACGGTGCGGACGGCGGACACGCGGGTGGTGCAGGTGCCGGCCAGGGCGCGCTGGGCGAAGTCCAGGTCCAGCTCGATGCGCACGTGCTCGGCGCGCACGGGCCGGGGCGCGGCGTAGTGCTCGGTGGCGCCGGGGAGGCTGAACGGATGCGGGTCGGAGGACCCGGCGGCGGCGTGGGCGTGGCGGTGGCAGCAGCGCATAGGGGAAGGTGACTCTTCCGCAAGCCCGCCCCGGGGTCGAGCCGCTTTGAACCGGGTCTTGTCTGAATTCCTGGAGACGGACCCGGCAGGTTGGGAGGGGAACGGATGGGGCCGGGGGCGTGAAGGCCCTAAGATGGGAGGACCGTGCAGGCCGTTCTCTACTTCTCCGACAAGCAGGTCCGCGAGAAGCTCTTCTCGTTCGTGGACGCGGCGCAGGGGCTGCTGCTGGTGGCGGGAGTGCGCCACGGCGCGGCGATGACGCGTCCACCGCAGGCGCGCGAGCCCTTCGCGGCGCTGGAGGACCTGTTCGGGCACGTGCTGGCGCAGGTCATCGTGGCGGATGAAGGCACCACGGAAGGCATGTGGCGGGATCCGCTGGGGGACCTGGGCGACCGGCTCTACCCGGACGACAAGAAGCGCGCGTACGCGGCGGCCACGGGCTACGTGCTGCTGGAGGGCGGCAAGCCGCGCGCGGTGGTGCGCAAGCACGCCAGTCCCGCTGAAGACCTGTGGTTCCTCCAGGAGGCCCTGAGCCGCCTGTCTCAGAGCATCCCCGCGCCCGACCCGGAGAAGCGCCCCGGCCACCGCCGCCC
>NZ_RAWN01000041.1:0-57322 GCF_003668895.1 Corallococcus sp. AB045 | reverse complement strand
CGACCCCCGCCCCGAGGTTCCGGGCACGCCCACGACGCCGGGCGTCACGCCGGGGGATGACTCGAATGGGGGCGGTGGCTGCGCCGCCGGCCCGTCCGCCGCCCTGATTCCCGCCGCCGCGGCCCTCGTGGCCGGGCTCGTGCGCCGCCGGCGCCGCGCCCGCTGAGCCCCCGGAGGCGGACCGCAGAAACCTGTCCGACTGTCGGACAGGTTTGGGACCACCGCGGCCCCGGCCCTGGCTGGGACGCGGCTCCGACCGCGCCACGGGAGCCTGTCCGACTGTCGGACAGGTTTGGGACCACCGCGGCCCCGGCCCTGGCTGGACTGCGGCTCCGACCGCGCCACGGGAGCCTGTCCGACTGTCGGACAGGTTTGGGCCCACCGCGGCCCCGGCCCTAGCCAGGGGCAACTGCCCCAGTCAGGCCGCGCGAACTTGTCCGACAGTCGGACAGGTTTGGGCCCACCGCGGCCGGCCCCCGGGCTCCGGGCCGCTGCCCAGCCCGGTCGCGGAATCCTGTCCGACTGTCGGACAGGTTTTTCCCCCTTCTGGGGCGGAGGCGGAACGGCCTCGGGGGCCAGGCCCGGAAAGCCCTGACGCGGCTTCCAGACGCCTCCGGCCGGCCCCTCCAGGGCATTCCGGGGGCGTCTTTTGCGTTCCTCGCTTGTCAACGTCACCCGGGGATGCAAAGGCCCCATGCGACATGGCCACGACTCGTAAGCCTGGACCTTCCCGCGGCGGCGCCCCCAAGTCCGGCGGGCCCCGCACGTCCCGCCCTGGCGCCCCCAAGTCCGGCGGGCCCCGCACGTCCCGCCCTGGCGCGCCGAAGAAGCGCAAGGACGCCGGTGGACGCGCTGACAAACCGAAGATGAGCCGCGCCCAGCATGAACGCGCGCGCCCCAACCCCAACCGCCCCCTGCGCGAGGACCTGGTCCTCCAGGCGTGTCTGGAGGCCTACGGCGGCGTGCGCCGCGAGGGCCGCCTGTCCGACCGCGCCCTGGAGTTCGTGCTGCGCCGCAAGACGGCCCTGTACTCCACCGAGCGCCGCGCCGTGGCCGAGCGCGTCTACGCCCTGCTGCGCCGCCAGCGCACCGTGGACTTCCTCCTGGAGAAGTCGCACCGGAAGTTCGACACCCTGGACGCCACCCGCCAGGACGTCATGCGGCTCGCCGCGTCCCGCATCCTCCACGGCGAGGACCCCACCTACGTCGCGCGCTCCAGCGGGCTCACCGGCCCGGACATGTCCGTGCTCGACCGCCTGCCGGACGCCGCCGCGGACCTGGACGCCCTGCCGGAAGCGAAGCGCTTCCCCATCGCCGCGTCGCTGCCGGACTTCCTCGCGGACCGCTTCAAGGCCGTCTTCGGCAAGGACGCCGCGCGCGCCGCCGAGGCCATGAACGAGCGCGCCCCGCTCATCGTCCGCGCCAACACGCTCAAGGGCGACCGCGCCCAGCTCCAGGAGCGCCTGGCCGCGGAGGACGTGGAGTCCACCAGGCCCACCGCGCTGTCCCCCTTCGGCCTGGTGATGGAGACGCGGCTCAACCTCTTCTCCCTCCAGGACTTCAAGGACGGGGGGTTCGAGATCCAGGACGAGGGCAGCCAGCTGTTGGGCATGCTCGTGGACGCGCCGCCCACCCGCGTGGTGGACGCGTGCGCGGGCGCGGGTGGCAAGACGTTGCAGCTGGCCGCGCAGATGAAGAACCGCGGCGACCTGCACGCGCTGGACGTGGACGAGGGCCGCATGGAGGACCTGCGCAAGCGCGCGCGCCGCGCCGGCGTGCACAACGTGCGCACGCAGCTCATCCCCCACGAGGGCCCGGACGCGGACGCCGCGCTCACGCCGCTGAAGGGCCTGGCGGACCGCGTGCTGGTGGACGCGCCGTGCAGCGGCACCGGCACCTTCCGCCGCAAGCCGGACGCGAGATACCGCCTCACGCCGGAGGATTTGGAGATGCACGTGGGCCGGCAGAAGGCGCTGCTCGCGCGCTTCGCCATGCTGGTGAAGCCCGGCGGCCGGCTCATCTACGGCACGTGCAGCGTGCTGCGCGAGGAGAACGAGAACGTGGTGGAGGACTTCCTGTCCAAGCACCCCGACTTCAGCGTGCGCCCCGTGGCGGAGGTGCTGGGCGCGGAGCTGGGCGCGAAGCTCGGCCCCGGTCCGTACCTGCGTCTGGCCCCGCACACCCACGGCACCGACGGCTTCTTCGGCGCCGTGCTCGTCAAGGCGAAGTAACCCCGCGGTCCCCCAATAAAGAAAGGCCCTCCGTCCATGTCGCTCGCCGTCCACTACCGCGTCGCC
Organism: Corallococcus sp. AB045; assembly: GCF_003668895.1. Lineage (NCBI taxonomy): Bacteria > Pseudomonadati > Myxococcota > Myxococcia > Myxococcales > Myxococcaceae > Corallococcus > Corallococcus sp. AB045. The sequence goes on along the minus strand of NZ_RAWN01000041.1, from coordinate 55,025 downwards.
ATGCCCCGCCCGCATGCGCACCTGTTCGAAGTGGAGGCGAGCTTCCCCGCCGGGACTGACTTTCTCGACGCGGTGATGCCGGTGTGGACGCCGGGCAGCTACCTGGTGCGCGAGTACGCCCGCCAGGTGCAGGACGTCACCGCGCTGGGCCCGGATGGCCAGCCCCTGCCGGTGCGCCGCGTGGACAAGCGCACCTGGCGCGTGGACGCGCGGGGGCAGGCCGTCACCCTGCGCTACCGCGTCTACGCGAACGAGCTGTCCGTGCGCACCAGCCACCTGGACGGCAGCCACGCCTACTTCAACGGCGCCACCATGTTCCTCTACACGGAAGGAACGCGCACCCTGCCCCACCACGTCACCGTGGACGCGCCGCAGGGCTGGCGCACGTTCTGCGCGCTGGACTCGGAAGGGGCCACCTTCCACGCGCCGGACTACGACACACTCGTGGACAGCCCCTTCGAGGTGGGCCCGCACACGCCGCTCACCTTCACCGCCGCGGGCGTGCCGCATGAAGTGGTGGTGTGGGGCGACAGCGTGCCGGACGCGGACCGGCTGTGCGCGGACATGCAGCGCATCTGCGAGGCCCAGGCGCGCATGTACGAAGGCCTGCCGCTCAAGCGCTACCTGTTCCTCGTCTACCTCACCGACAAGGGCCGCGGAGGCCTGGAGCACCAGGCCTCCACCGCGCTGCTCTTCCCGCGCACGGGCCTGTCCTCGCTCCGGGGCTGGGAGGACTTCCTCACGCTGGTGGCGCACGAGTACTTCCACCTGTGGAACATCAAGCGGGTGAAGCCGCGCGCGCTGGTGCCGTTCGACTACTCGCAGGAGAACTACACCTCGCTCTTGTGGGCCTTCGAGGGCGGCACCGCCTACTACGACAACCTCTTCGTGCGCCGCGCGGGCCTGATGTCCCCCACGCGCTACCTGGCCAGGCTGGGGGAGACCTTCTCCCTGCTGCACTCCACCCCGGGCCGCCGCGTGCAGACGCTCACGGAGGCGTCGCTCGTCAGCTGGGTGAAGCACTACCGCCCGGACGAGCACTCCACCAACAGCGCCATCTCCTACTACCTGAAGGGGGAAGTGGTGTGCGCGCTGCTGGACCTGGAGGTGCGCCGCGCCACCGGCGACGCGAAGTGCCTGGATGACGTCATGCGGTTGCTGTGGCAACGCCATGGCGACGGCTCCGGCGTCCCCGAGGACGGCGTGGAGCGGGCCGCGAGCGAGGTGGCGGGCGTGGACCTGACGCCCTTCTTCGACCGGGCGGTGCGCTCCACGGAGGACCTGGACTACGGCGTCTTCGCGCACGTGGGGCTGGAGGTGTCCTTCCGCATGCGGGAAGCCCCCAACGACAAGGGTGGCACGCCGCCGCGCCTCAAGGGCGAGCCCAAGCCCAAGGGCTGGCTGGGCGTCACCGTGCGAGGCTCCTCGACGCTGTCCACCGTACCGGAGGGCACGCCCGCGCTGGACGCGGGCCTGTATCCGGAGGACGACGTGGTGGCGCTGGACGGTTGGCGCGTGGACGGCGCGGGGCTCATCGCCCGCTGCGAGGACAAGCGCCCCGGCGACACCGTGCGGGTGACGCTGTTCCGCCGCGACCGCATGATGGAGGTGCCCGTCGTCCTGGGCCAGAAGCCCGCGGACGCCGCGTGGCTGCAGCGCGTGGAGCGCCCGACGGACGCGCAGAAGGCCGCGTTCCAGGCGTGGCTGGGGTCCCCCTGGGACGAAACTCCCGGCCCGGCATAGGCTCGTGGGCCGAATGGCCCCTTCCCCCACGACTGCCCCTCCCTCCTGCGCGGGACACCCGGCCGCCGCCGCCGGCTGGCGTTGCGAGCACTGCGAGGCCCTGCTGTGCCCCACGTGCGTGGAGACCCGGCGCATGGGCCCGGTGGAGTACACCGTCTGCGTCCGGTGCGAGGGCACGGCGAACGTGCTCCTGCGCCACCGCTCCCAGCGCGCCCTCCGGACCCGCCTGCTGGACGCGCTGCGCTTTCCCTTCACTGTTCCGGGCCTGCAGACGCTCCTGGCCGTCAGCCTGATGCTGACCGTGCTGCGCGTGCTCGGGATGGGCGTGCGCATCCTCGTGGTGCTGCCCATGGCGCTCGGGCTGGGCATCTTCTGGTCCGCCTTCTTCGCGCTGGTGCGCGGCGCGGCGCGGGGCGACGCGGATCCAGAGGGCCCCGGCTTCACCAGCATCATCCAGGACAACATCGTGCCGGGCCTGCGCGGCCTGGGCGTCACCGTGGGCGTCTTCGCGCCCGCGCTCGCTCGCGCCTGGCACCTGCTGCCCTCCGCGTCCGCGTTCGACAACATCGGGCGGGCCATGCTCCTGCAGCAGACCCTGGGGGAGGCCGTCGTGCGCGAGGACCCGCTCTTCTGGGGGCTCGCCGGACTGGGACTCCTGTGGATGCCGTGGGCACTGCTGCTGGCCGCTACGTCGCAGTCGGTGTTCGCCGCCTTGAATCCCTTGCGCACGCTCAGGTGTCTGCGGACGGTGGGCGGCGACGCGGGGCTGGTGACGGGCGTGTTCGTGCTGCTGGCGTTCGTCCACGGCGGGTTGCACTGGGGCGCGGCATGGGTGTTCTACCTGCCCGTGCCCTTCTTCTCCGGATGGCTCGCGGAGGCGCTCACGTGCCTGGTGCCCTTCGCCGCCGCGAACCTGCTGGGGCGCGTGCTGTACGTGCACGGGGACGCGATGGGCTACCTGCCCGCGCGCGACTTCCTGGAGCCCACGCTGGGTGACACCGCGCCCCAGCGCGTGCCCGTGTCCCTGCGCGAGTCCCCGGTGCCAGAAGCCCCCGCGCCCGACGCCACCGGAGTCGCAGCGCAGGTGGCCGAATTGGGCGCGGCGGTGGAGGCGCGCGACGTGGCGAAGGCGCTGGCGCTGTATGGCGCGCTCCACGTTCTGCCCCGCCTGAAGCTTTTGCCGTCACACCATCTGTTCATCGGACAGGCCGCGGCAGTGGAAGGAGATTTCCCACTGTCGGTCAAAGCGTTGGAATCCGCGGCGGACACGGCGCCGGAAGAACCCACCGCGCCCCGCGCGCTGGTGCTGCTGGCGCGCGTGCAGGGGGAGAAGTTGGGAAACACAGTGCGCGCGGAGGAGATCTACCGGTACATCGTGCATCGGTATCCGGACACAGAGGCCGCACGTTTTGCCCATGCGCGGCTGCCGCCCGCCGCCTGACACATGCATTGCAGCACCCGACCCCCGGTACCAGATTCCGTGCATGGGACGGGTTGGGGGCGTGGGGATGAGCAAGCAGTGGAAGCGGTATGGTTGGTTGGGGCTCCTCGCGAGCGTGCTGATGACGGGCTGTGATGATGCCCCCAGCGCGAACCGGCACGAGGACACCTGCGCGGAGCCGATGTCGCTGCGCGTGGAGGTGATGTCGTCGGACGGCGCGTACATCCAGGGCGCGTCCGTGACAGCCACCAACCTGGAGAGCAACGTCAGCATCACCGGCGTGACGGATGACCGGGGCGTCACCACGGCCATCAACGAAATGCTCGCGCCCAGCCCCATCCGCGTGGTGGCCACGGCGGGCTCGCACGTGACGCTCGCGGAGCGCGTGGAGTGGGCCTGCGACGAATGCCACTGCACGCCTGTTCCCGACACGGTGACGCTCAAGCTCCAGGATTGAGCCGGAAGACCCGGCAGTGAGGGCCGGCGGGCGCGGAAAATCCACCGCGTCAGGCCGTGGGGCGGTTGTGCACACCCACCTGTGCGCGGTACCACTTACGCCATGCGTCAAACCCGCATGCGCGCGTCCGCGTCGGTCCGGCTCTCCCCCAGCCTTGCCGCCCGCCCGTCTGGCCTGACGGCGTGCGAGCGGGCGTGTTGTCGCGGCACTGGTGTTCCCTCACTCCAGTAAGCCGTGCAACCGCGCTACCCGCCGGGTAGGCAATCCCGAAGGTCCCCCATGTCCGCAGAGAGTGTGCAGGCGCTGCTCGAATGCTCGGTCACCGAGCTGACCGGGCGGTTCGTCACCCAGGCGCAGCCCGTCCCCCAGGGTCTGTTGGAAGCGCTGGAGGCAGACCCCCGTCAGGGTGCGCAGGCGCTCGCGCGCAAGCTGCGCTCGCGGCAGGAGAAGAACCGGGCGGAGGGGCAGCGGCTGCGGCACCTGCTGAAGTTCGAAACAGAGCTGTGGGAGCAGGGCCTGCTGAAGGTCGCGGGCGTGGACGAGGCCGGCATGGCGCCGCTCGCGGGCCCCGTCGTCGCGGCGGCGGCCATCCTGCCCCGGGGCTACAAGCTCAAGGGGCTGGACGACTCGAAGAAGATCCTGGACCCGGACAAGCGCGAGGCATTGGCGGAAGCGCTCAAGCGCGACGTGGTGGCGTGGGCGGTGGGCCGGGCGGAGGTGGAGGAGATTGATCAGCTCAACATCTACCACGCGGGCCTGCTGGCCATGCGGCGCGCGGTGGAGGGATTGGGGCTGACGCCGGACTACGTGCTGGTGGACGCGCGCACGATTCCCCAGTGCCCGGCTCCGCAGCGCGGCATCATCAAGGGGGACTCGCTGTCCCTGAGCATCGCGGCGGCGTCCGTGCTGGCGAAGACGACGCGCGACCGGCTGATGGCCCAGTTGGATGCGCAATATCCCGGCTACGGCCTGGCGGCGCACAAGGGCTACCCCACCGCGCAGCATGTGCAGGCCATCCAGGCCTTGGGCGTGCTGCCCATCCACCGCCGGAGCTTCGGTCCGGTGCGCGAGGCGCTCGGGCTGGCGCAGCCCTCCGGGCCCGTCCCGATGCAAACGGAGCTGTTCGCCGCTACTCCTGCTCCGATGGCGAAGCGATGAGCGCGGACAGGGACATCGACGGGTGGTTGGCGGAGCGGGGCGTCACGCTGATGGACGCGCGTGCGCGGGCGAGGGGCGTGCTGGAGGAGGCAGGCCTCACGCGGCCGGGCAAGGCGCGGATGAGCGAGCCCAAGCTGCTGCGAGCGGCCGAGGTGCTGTCCGAGCGCTTCTTCCAGGTGTGCGCGGATCCCGGCTGCATCCAGGTGGCGTCGGCGAGCGGCCGGGAGCCCCTGCGCGTGGAGCCCCGGAGCCACTGCGCGCGGTGCGGCGGTTCCGCCAACCGGCGCGCGGAGGTGGCCTTCCTGGAGATGTGCCATCAGCGCGGCGTGCAGCGCGTGGTGGTGGTGGGCGGCTCCCCGGCGGTGCGTGAGGAGCTGGAAGCGAAGCTGAGCGGCCCCATCTCCCTGCGCATGGTGGACGGCACGGAGCGCCGCACGGCGGACCGCGCGAAGAGCGACCTGGAGTGGGCGGACCTGGTGTTGGTGTGGGGCGCCACGGAGCTGCACCACAAGGTGTCCACCCACTACACGCACCTGGCGTCCTCGCATCACCGCAAGGTGGTGCACGTGGTGCGCCGGGGCGTGGCCGCGCTGCTGGACGAGGCCATGATTCATTTGCAGCGCGCGCGCTAGGAAGCAAGGCGCACCTCGGAAGGAGGCTCCCGCTCCTGGCGCCTCCCCGAGCCGATTCGCATGTTGCCGGCAGGAGGCCGCATGCGAAGGAAAACACAGACATCCCGGGCACGGCCGGGCAAGGCCCGCAAGCGGAAGGCCCCCGCCGGCTACAGCCGGGCAGAGGTGCCGAGCCTCCCGTTGAAGGGCTACACGCTGCCCACGGTGGACCTGGAGCGCGGCTCGAGTGGCATGGGAGTGAGACAACTCCAGACCGCGCTGGTGAAGCTGGGCCACATGACCCAGGCGCAGATGAACACGGGCCCTGGCACCTTCGGTGCCCAGACGGAGGGCTCGCTCAAGAAGTTCCAGAAGGCGCACGGCGTGGATGCCATTGGCGTCTATGGCCCGAAGACGCGCGCGGCGTTCAAGGCCTTGGGCGCGACCCTGGGTGGCGCGGAGACGCCCCCCACCCCTACGCCAGCAGTGCTCCGCACGAAGATCGTCGCGGAGGGACTGTGGGGGGCCGCCAACCAGGACCAGATCCACTACGCGCAGATCCGCCCCATTGACGGCCTCCGGCTGCGCCACAAGCTGCCGCTCAACATCGACTGCTCGGGCTTCGTGACGCTTTGCTACAAGTGGGCGGGCGCTCCCGACCCCAATGGCAACCGCTACAGCGGCGCGGGCTACACAGGCACGCTCGAAGCCCACATGCTTCACATTCCGTTGACCCAGGTCCAGCCAGGGGACCTCTGCCTCTGGCAGGGCAAGCACGTGTCATTGGTCATCCAGGTCGGCGAGGATCCCCTGCTCATCTCCCACGGCTCGGAATCCGGTCCCTACGCAATCCGGACGTCGGCCCAGAAGAAGTGGTACCCGGCGGGGACGCGCCTCATCTGGCTCACCTCTCCCCAGGGAGCGAAGGCGGGCGCGCGGAGGACGCTCAGCCGCGAGGACAAGGCGCGCGGTGACCCTCCCGCGGAGGAAGGGCTCTCTTAAAAGCGTGAAAAGCGCCAAGATGGACGCCTGGACATACAAACCCAGGAGTCCTGCGTGCGAAGCCTCTCATTCCGGATCACCGGCCTCGTCTCGGCGCTTGTCGTGCTGGGCGGTTGTGAGCGTCAGGAGAAGCCACCCGCGCCCCCACGGTCCGAGCCTGCTCCGGTCAAGGCCAGCACTCCCCCGCCGCCCGCGCCCGCCACGCCCTCGCGGAGCACCACCGAGCAGGAGCTGCGCGAGCGGCTGCGGTGCGAGGCGCTCCTGGGCCTCCGTGAACTGTTGGCAGGCCAGCAGCAGTATTTCGGGGAGAAGGACGCCTGGACCCCGGACGTCACCCGACTCCCCACCCCGGCGGCGTGCGCGGATGGCAGCCGCGTGCCCGCGCCGGACGCCACCTGGCTCGCGGGTTGCCACTTCCGCTATGCGGTCTCGGTGGCCGGCTCGACGCCCGACGACAGCACCTTCAGCGTGCGCGCGGTGGGCGTGGGCGGACTCGCCGAAGGGCTCACGTACACCCTGACGCATGGGTACGCGGACAGGAAGCTCGTGCGCGTGTGGCCCTCGGAGCTCGTCCTCGAGGACTGCCATGGCGTGCGCAGGCCGGAGGGGACGCCCCTGCCAGCCCCGGTGTGCGAGGGCGCCTTCAACCTGAAGGCGCTCTTCACGGCCGAGAAGTCGTATTTCGGGGAGAAGGACCGCTACTCGGAGAGCGCCGCCCAGTTGGGCTTCCTTCCCGAGCCCTGCCTCGACGGCTCCCGCGCGCCGGTGCCCGATGACACGTGGATCGGGAGCTGTCGATTCATCTACCGCGCCGAGGTCTCAGGCACGGCGCCGGAGCAGACCTTCCTCCTCACCGCGCGCGGAATGAGTGGCCCCGTGGTGGAACAGAAGCTGACGCTGGACTCCCAGTACACCTGGAGCCCAGCGGATCCGGGCTGCGCGCCCTGACTTGTTGAATCTTTCGGCGCCCGTCACGTAGATGGGAGCCGTGCGGCATCAGGCCCGCACCTCTCGTCGGGGGACAAACGGATGAACAGGAAGCTCGGCACGGCAGTGTTCATGATGGTGGCGTGTGCCTTCGGGCCGATGACGGCCGTCGCGCAGGAGGGCACGGGCAACATCGATATCACCGGCAATGACGAGACGGCGACCCACGCCTGTACGCCGGGCAGCACGGTGGAGATCACCGGCACGGACAACACCGTGACGCTGACCGGCGAGTGCAAGAGCGTCACCGTGAACGGCACCGACAACAAGGTGAAGGTGGAGGCCACCGGTGCCATCTCCGTGACGGGGAACTCCAACTCCGTCACCTGGAAGCGTGGACTCGGCAAGTCGAAGCCGAAGGTCAGCCGCACCGGCACGGACAACAAGGTCACGCAGGAGAAGTAGCCGTCGGACCGCGCGCCCGCTTCGTCACGGAAGCGGGCGCAGGCGGCGCTCAGCGGGACGCGGAAGGCGCCGCATCCTCACCGAGCAACAACTGCCGCACGATGGGCACGGGCGGGTAGCCGTGGGAGACCACGGCGTCGTGGAAGCGCTGGAGGGTGAAGTCCTTGCCCCACTTCACCTTCGCGTCCTCGCGCAGCTCCATCAGCATCTTCTTGCCCAGCGCGTACACCAGGTACGTCGGGTCGGACGTGCCACGGCGGGCCTCGCGCTCCGCGTTGATGCGCGTCATGTAGGCCTCCTGTTCGAAGAGGCTCACGGCCTGCTCGTACGTCATCCCGCGCGTGTGCAGCGACAGGCCCGCCACGTAGCGCGCCAGCCGCTGGAGGTAGAGCGCCAGCTGGTTCAGCCGCAGCCGGTCGGCTTGCGGGCCCGTGCCGCCGTAGCCCTCGTCCAGCATCATCTGCTCGGTGTACAGGCCCCAGCCTTCGCTGAAGGAGCCTGAACCCAGCAGCCGGCGCACCTTGGACTGGATGCGATTGGTCCACAGGAACTGCACGTAGTGCCCGGGGTAGGCTTCGTGGATGGAGACGATGGGCAGCGCGTAGCGGTTGTAGAAGCTCATGTGCTGCGTCGTCTGCTCCGCGCTCCACGCCGGGTCCGGCGGCGTCACGTAGTAGTACGCCTCCGTCGCCTTCATCTCGAACGGGCCGGGCGTGCTCATGCTCGCGAAGGACAGCGCGCGGCTGAACACCGGCGTCTCCGCCACCTTCGCGCGCACCTCGCTGGGCACCGTGATGATGCGGTGGTCGATGAGGAACTGGCGGATGTCCTCCAGCGTCGCCGTCGTGGTGGACACCAGCTCCGCGCCAGCCGGGTGCTCCTTGCCCAGCTCGCGGTACACGTCCATGGGCGCCTTGCCCGGGGCAATCCGTCCCGCGACCTCGCGGAACTGGTCCTGCGTGCGCTTCATCTCCGCGCGCCCCCAGGCCAGCAGCGAGTCGATGCTGTCCGTGACGCCCTCCTCGTACTGGAGCTTCTGGCGGTACGTCTGCTCGCCAATGGCGAAGTCCCCATTCGAGCGGGCCAGCAGGTCGTCCTTCAGGAAGCGGATGTAGCCATCAATGGCCTCCAGGCACCGCGCCTGCGCCCGCTTGAAGTCCTCCTGGAGCGCCGCGTCCTGCACCGGCGCGAAGGCCTGCGGCAGCGTCTGGGCGTAGAGCGAGCGCGTGCCCTTCGCCTGCTCCAGGGCAATCTCCGTCCACAGCTTCGGCGGGTTCTTCAAGTTCGCCGGCGCCGCCGCGAAGACCTCCGGCACCACCGCCATGCGCTTCACCGCCGAGCGCATCCGCTCCTCCAGTGGCGCGAAGTCACGGTTGATGAGCTGGTACACGCCGTTGGACGCGAAGCCCAGGTAGGCGTTCGGGTTGCGCTCCCACGAGCGCACCGTCTCCAGGTCCAGGATGCGCGCGCGGAAATGGTTCTCCAGGATGTCGTAGTCAGCCCGGTCACCGGGCGGCAGCGAAGCCCGGTCCACCGCCTGGGGCAGCGCCGCGAGCCGGTCCTTCAGGAACGCCAGGTGCGACGCCCGCTCCTCGGGCCGGAAGCCGCGCAGCTCTCCGTCATACGTGTGCACGCCCGCGGACGTGGCGGACATCGGCGAGCGGCGGAAGTGCTCCTCGAAGTACGCGTCCACGAAGCCGCGCAGCGCCACCTGCGCGGATGACTCCGCGGGCGCGGCGGCCTGCGCTTCCGCCCGCTCCGCGGGGCGAGACGTGGTGCATCCCGGGGACAGCAGCAGCAACGCGGCGAGGACGCTCGGGGTTCGCAGTGCCTTCATGGAGCCTCTGGGGGAAGGAGACGCGGGCAGCGTCGCTGAAGGCTCCTCACACGACAAGCGACCCGGAGAGTTGACATGGACCTGTCAAATTGACAGGTTCCTGCCAATGCCACCGTTGACCCAGAAAGCAGAGACCTTCAGTGCCCTGGTCCTGGAGGTGTTCCAGTTGAACGGGTTGTTGCTCCAGGCCGGAGACCGGCTGAGTGCTCCGGCGGGATTGACGAGCGCCCGCTGGCAGGTGCTGGGCGTCATCGACCATGGCCCCGCCACGGTCGCGGCCGTGGCGCGCACGATGGGGCTCGCGCGGCAGAGCGTGCAGCAGACGGCGGACGCGCTCGCGAGCGACGGGTTCGTGGAGTTCGTCGACAACCCGCATCACCAGCGCGCGAAGTGTGTCGCCCTCACGGCCGCCGGGCGCCGCGCCTTGCGCAAGGTCGAGCAGGCGCATGCCGCGTGGGCGGACCGGCTGGGCGCGAGCCTGCCTCCAACGCTCCTCGCCGCGGCGGTCGAGGGCGTCCGCGAAGCGCGCCTGCGGCTCGAAGAGGACCTGGCCGAAGCGGAGCGCTCCCATGAGAAGTGACACCAGCATCCCCCTGCTCCCCTGCGTGGAGCTCGCATCGACGCTCGAGTTCTACGCGCTGCTCGGGTTCGAGGTGACGTACCAACAACGCTCACCCAATCCCTACGCGGCGACCCAGCGGGGAGGCGCCCAACTCCACTTCTTCGGCCTGAAGGGATTGGATCCGCTGAAGGCCTTCAGCAGTTGTCTTATCATCGTGGACGAGGTGGAGGCGCTGCACGCGAGCTTCCTCGCCGCGCTGAAGAAGGCCTATGGCCGGACTCCCGTTCGGGGACTTCCACGAATGACTCGCATGCGAAAGGGACAGACGCGATTCACCCTCACCGACCCCTCCGGCAATGCGCTGATGTTCATCCGGCGGGATGAACCCGACGGCTATGGAGATGACGGCAAGACACCGACCTCCATCCTCGGCAAGGCCCTCAAGACGGCCCGGCGCCTGCGCGACTTCAAGGGCGATGACGCCGCCGCCGCGAAGGTCCTGGATGCCGCGCTGAAGAAGCCGGACGCGGGGACGGAGCAGGAACGGGAGCAGGCGCTCGCGGACCGCGCGGAGCTGGCCGTGGCCCTGGGAGAAGTGCCCGACCCTGCGTCCCTGTAAGACGCCAGCGCTTCCTGAAGCGACGCGGGCCCTCCCGCTCGCGCGTGCGCCCCACTCCCGGGCTGTCGCGGCGTGTCAGGTGTTCGGAATGCGGCACGGCACCTGCAAACCCAAAGGGCATCACCTCCACCTGTGTCGCGTGAAGAGGTCCCATGGCCGCCAATTACAAGAAGTTCTTCGCTGGCTCCCGCAACATCCCGAAGGGCATCTCGCTCGGCTATCCCGTCCCCGGTCCGCAGGAGGCCAGCGCGGATCAGATCGCCGGACAGGCGTTCTTCGCCACGCCGAACGACTGGAGCGCCATCCAGGCGTCCGCGTATGACTTCATCGTGATTGGCACCGGGCCCACCGGTGTAGCCTTCATCGAGCAGACGCTGAAGCACAACCCGAACGCGCGCATCCTGGTGCTGGAGCGGGGCGGCTTCTGGCTGCCCACGCACTACCAGATGCTGCCGCTCGCCTTCCAGGCCGCGACCGGCTCACCGCCCACCACGTACCCGTGGACCCGCACGACGCGGATGGCGACCACGGAGCTGGAGTTCTTCCAGGCCGGCTACATCCCCGTGCTGGGCGGGCGCTCCACCTATTGGAGCGCCTGGTGCCCCGCCCCGACGCCCGACCTGATGCGCGACTGGCCGCAGGAGCTGATCGACGTCACGCTCCAGCCGGGCTTCTGGGACCGCGCCCGTGCCTTCCTGCACGTCACCACGATGGACAGGGTCCACGATGGTGTCTACGGCAGCCTCCAGCATCAAATCGACGTGAACCTCCGGGAGAACTTCAAGCGCTACGTGCCCTCGGCGGAGAGCGCGTTCCCGGCGCCCATCGCCGTGGGCAATACGCCCTGGAAGGGGGTCAAGTTCTACAAGTACTCCACCGTCGGCGCGCTGCTGGATCTGCAGCAGTCACAGAAGGCGCTGGCGGCCCAGGGCCAGGGGCAGCCCCTGACCATCGTCGACCACTGCGTCGTGGACCGCCTGGTGCATGACAACCATGGGACGGTCACCGCGCTGGAGACGAGCCGTGGCCCGCTGGCGGTGAGCTCGGCGAAGGTCGTGCTGGCGATGGGGACCATTCCGCCCGCGACGCTGCTGATGAACTCCTTCAAGGAGGCCCTGCCAAACATTGGCAAGCGTTACACCGGCCACTTCATGTCTCACATCACGGCGCGCGTGAAGCGCTCGGCGTTCAAGGACCTGTCCGCGCTGGAGATTGGCGCCACCTACCTGGACGGCAAGGCGCCCAATGGCTTGCAGTATCACGTGCAGACCAGCGCCTTCGCCTCCGCGAACCCGGAGGCCGACGAGAGCACCATCGCCCACGAGGCCCCGGACGCGGCGGCCGTCGCGTCGATGGCGCAGCTGAAGGGCTCCGAGGACTACGTCGTGTTCGTCTGCGCGACCCTGGGCGAGGTGAGCGAGAAGAACCCCGACAACTGGATCCGCATGAACGGCGGCACCGACCCCGCCACCAACATCACCCTCCAGCTCCAGCCCGGCGTGGAGGACCACCACCTGTGGGACGTGCTCGACGAGGCGACGTATCAGTCCATCGACGTCATGGCGGGGTGCGCGGGCTGCGCGGGCCCGGAGGTCGAGTACTGGGTCGACGACGCGAGCGGCAACGGCGGCCGTTGGCAGCAGGAGCGGCCGGACCGGAAGAAGATCCGCCTGAACATCATCGTGCACGAGGCCTCGCCGCTGTGGATGGGCAGGGACCCGGCGACGTCGGTGGTCGGTCTGGATTACCGGCCGCACGGCGTGCACAACGTCTACGTGACGGGCGGCGCGCTCTTCCCCACTTCGGGCTCGTGGAACCCCACGCTCACCATGTGCGGCCTGGCGCAGGACCTGGCGGACCGCTTGCGCGGCTAAAGCCTACAGGAGCGCGCGGATGACCTGGAGCAGGTGCTCGTCGAAACCGAACGTGCATCCGGATGTATCAGGGGCCTCATCCAGCAACCACGGCGCGAGGTCGTAATCGTCGTGGCAGGCTTTGAGGATGAGCATGCCTTCGTCGCGGCACAATCCTGTGTCAAAGCTGTAGAAGTCATGCACGGACGAGTCGGCGATATACTGAAAGGGAATGAGCCGCCTGCGCACTTCCAACTCGCGCAGGGCGGCTTCCCGCTCGTCCTCCTCTTCACCAAAGGAGTCCTCCTCCACGAACTCCTTGTACCACTCGTGCCGCTCCAGCACCTCGGAGGGACTCAGCATCCGTGCCCGCTCGTAGCCGGATGCATCCGTCGCGACGAACAGGCCGTGCCGCGTGATGAACTGGAGGTAGGCATTGGGGAGGAGGGGGCCCAGCGCATCTTCCAGCAGGCGCAGGTCCTCCTCGCGGACCGGGGTCACGCTCACGGCTCGGAGGGGAAGCCCCTGCTCGCGCGACAGTCGTTCCTTCAGGGCGTTGATGGCTTCGATTGCGCCTGGCATTCCCTGGGCTCCTTCCCGGTAGGCCCCATCGATGTTCCGTACCACGGAGGGGGGCTTGTCCCCTCCGCTCCCAGTGTCCGCGTATGACACGGATGTCCTGATGAGGACGACGGCGCACGACGCACGGAGCCCGCTTCCCTCTGGGAGCATGTGGCATTGAGCTTGCTGTGCGTCTCGCCACCCGGCGTTCCCCGTACGCCCGGAACCTTCACGCCTGCCCGAGGAAGCCATGCGTCGAGCCCGTCCCTCCGTCTTCGAGCGAATCCCCACCGCGGCCCGCACCTGGGCGTCACGCCTGGTGCTGCTGATGGCCTGCGCCAGCGTCGTGGCCACGTCGCGAGCCCGGACCGAGGATGTGGCGTCCCCGGTCCACACCGGCACGCCCTTCCGCCTGACGACAGAGACCGGCAGGGTCACGCGCACGGTGGTCGTCCGGGCCTCCGCGACGAAGAAGTTGTCGGATCCGGTGGAAGGCGAGGTGCGCATCCAGGCCAAGGCGAAGTGGACGCCGGGTAACCCCACCCCAACAACGCAGCCGTCGTTGGTCATCAGCTACCTTCACGGAGACGCCTTCTATGAAGACCGCAGAAGCGTCCTGGAGCCCGACGTCGCCGTGACGGTGGAGAGCGTGAAGTACCTCGACGAGAGATGCTCGGAGGGTCAAGGCTGCGAGTGGACTGTGCAGGCCATTTTTGACGTCGGCGTCCAATCCGACGCGGACTCCGGCACGGTCGCGGCCCCCGGCACGATCGACGTCGAGTGGACGGCCCAGGCCTTCATGCGCGTGCTGGACGAGTCCAATGTCCCCAAGGGCTTCACCGTGAGCCTGTCCGAGCCCTGATGCCCCCTGGCATCACGGCCCGGTCTCCGGGGCCTTGATGAAGTCGATGAACGCCCGGAGCGGCGCGGGCACGAAGCGCCGCCCCGGGTAGTAGAGGAACGGCCCCGGGAAGGGCTGCCACCAGGGTTCGAGCACGGGGACCAGCGCGCCGCTGTCCAGGTGCGGACGCAGCCAGTCCTCGAAGAGGTGCACGATGCCGGTGCCCGCGATCGCGGCGTCGACGGCGAGGTCCGTCCCCCCGCCCGCCCGCACGATGAGCGGTCCCGAGGGCTCGACCGTCACCACCTCGCCGTCGCGTTCGAACTCCCAGAGCGTCATCGCGCCGCTCGCGAAACGGCCGCGCAGGCACGCATGCCGCAGCAGGTCCCGGGGGTGTTCCGGCCGCCCATGCCGCTCCAGGTACGCCGGGGCCGCGGCCGTGGCGTGGCGCTGGACCCGCGGCCCGATGGGCACAGCGATCATGTCCTGCTCCAGCCGCTCGTCGTAGCGGATGCCCGCGTCACAGCCGGCGGCAATCACATCCACGAAGCTGTCCTCGGAGATGACCTCCAGGTGGATGTCGGGGTACGCGGCGAGGAACGGCGGGACGATGCGCGGCAGCACCAGCCGTGACGCGCTGATGGGCACGTTGAGGCGCAACACGCCCGCGGGCCGGCTGCGAAAGCCGTTCACCACGTCGAGCGCGACCTCCATCTCCGTCAGCACGGGCGCCAGGCGCTCCAGCAGGCCCTCTCCGGCTTCGGTGGGGACAACACTGCGCGTCGTGCGGTTGAGCAGGCGGACGCCCAGGCGTTCCTCCAGCCGGCGGACCGCGTCGCTCAGCGAGGACGCGCTGCTCCCGCTCAGGCGCGCACCCTCGCGGAAGCTGCGGGCCCGCGCCACCACCACGAAGGCGTTCAAATCACCCAGGTCGACCTTCACTGTTCGCCGCTCCGCACAACCTGTACGGGTCGTGCCCCGTTATGCAGAAAGTCCACGGTGGCTATGCATGATTCATCTCAAAAAGGAGATGGAGCATGCCCGGTATCGATTCATCCAGCACCTTCCCCCTCGGGGGCCGCCCCGTGAAGCGTCTCGGCTATGGGGCCATGCAGCTCGCGGGACCCGGCGTCTTCGGCCCGCCCAAGGACCCGGACGCCGCCCGGGCCGTGTTGCGCGAGGCCGTGGCCCGCGGGGTGAACCACATCGACACCAGCGACTACTATGGCCCGCACGTCACCAACCAGCTCATCCGCGAGGCGCTCGCGCCCTACTCCGACGGGCTCGTCATCGTCACCAAGATTGGCGCCCGGCGCGGCAATGACGGTTCCTGGCTCCCGGCCTTCTCGAAGGAGGAGCTGACCCAGGCCGTGCACGACAACCTGCGCAACCTGGGGCGGGACGTGCTGGACGTGGTCAACCTGCGCTTCATGTTCGACACGCACGGGCCCGCCGAAGGGCCCATCGAAGCGCCCCTCACCGCCCTCGCCGAGCTCCAGCGCAAGGGACTGGTGCGCCACATCGGGTTGAGCAACGTCACCGCTACGCAGGTCGCGGAAGGACGGCGCATCGCGGACATCGTCTGCGTGCAGAACCACTACAACCTGGCGCACCGTCACGACGACGCGCTCATCGATTCGCTCGCCCGCGACCAAATCGCCTACGTGCCGTTCTTCCCGCTGGGAGGCTTCAGCCCGCTTCAGTCGTCCACGCTGTCCGCCGTGGCGGCTCGCCTGAACGCGACGCCCATGCAGACCGCGCTGGCGTGGCTGCTGCACCGCTCGCCCAACATCCTCCTCATCCCCGGCACGTCATCCGTCGGGCACCTGAAGGAGAACCTGGCCGCGGCCGAGCTCAAGCTGCCGGATGACGCTCTCAAGGAGCTGAACTCCGTGGCGAGCGCCCAGCCCGCCTGAGCTTCAGGAAGCGCCTCCACGGCCGTCGCGCAGCCGCGCCAGCAGCTCCACGACGGCTGGCCGCACGGGGGACCTGGGTGCGTTGCACGGCACGCACCGTGTTGGTCAGCGCGGGCTTGCCCCAGTTGGAAGGGGGAGGTCCGCGTGGGAGGTGTGCGTTTCATCGACCCTCGCCTCCTGGTGCGAACCGGCGGGCAGTGGCGCATCTCCGTTGCGGCCTGGGGCAATCCCGTTCCGCCTCCGTGAGGCGACTCAGGACACCGACTCCAACGCGGCGAGGGCTTGAGCCAATGCGCGGGTGAAGGGGCGTTCGTCCTGACGTTGCCCCTCCAGTGCGCGCAACGCAGGGAGCAGCGATGGGTCACCCAACGCTCCGGCGGCTTCCACGAACTCCTGTCGGACCCGGGAGCGGCGGAGGACCTTGCGCAGCGGCTCCAGCGTTCGCGGGTCCTTGCGCTGCGCGAGCAGGAGCACGGCTTCGGCCCGGAGGACCGGACTCCCGTCGTCCATGCGGCGCACGAGCGAATCCCGGAGCGCAGGCGTATCGACCTCTGGAGGCAAGGTCCGCAGGTGGGCCATCGCCAGCCCCCGGACGCCTTCGTCCACGTCATCCGCGAACGCGAGGAGCACGGACAGCGGATCCTCACCGGGCGACTTCAGGAGGCTCAGCAACACGGCGCCACGAACCTGGGCGGAGGGATGATCCCGAAAGGATGTAATCGCCGACGGGACCCGCGCGTCCTCCAGGTGTCCCAGGCACGCGATGAGCGCTGGCAGGACCTGCGCGTCCTGTTCTTCGTTGAGCAGCGGCAGCATCCGGTCCGCGGCGCGCGACCGCACGTCGGAAGGCTGTTCAAGCTGCGCCAGGATGTCGGCGCCCCGTGCGCGCTCCCGGGGGAGGCGCGAGCGAAGCAGCGCGCTGGCGGCATCGAAGACGGCTTCCCCTCCCCTGCGGTGCAGGGCGCGGATGGCCTCCCAGGCCTCGGAGCTTTCTGGGACGCCCTGGAGCGCCGTGGCCACCAGCGCCTCCACCGCTCGGTCATCCTGGTCTGGCTCGCGTGCCACGCGACGAGCGTAGCCCCAAGCTCCGGGCCTGAGGTGCGGGGACCGCCCGGCAAGCGTTCGGACATGGATTCCGCCCCCGACGGATGGGAACAGGAGAACCTTGCTGGGGTTCCCCGTCGGCGGCGCAGCCGACAAACCTGTCCGACTGTCCGACAAGTTTGGAGGACCTCGCCCGGGGGGAGGCACCCTTCACCTGCTCCGCGGAAACCTGTCCGACTGTCGGACAGGTTCTTGAGGGCCTCCGCCGGGGGCCGCTCCCTTCATCCGAGCCGCTGAATCCGGTCCGGTCCGACTGTCGGACAGGTTCTTGAGGGCCTGCGCCGGGGGCCGCTCCCTTCATCCGAGCCGCTGAATCCGGTCCGACTGTCGGACAGGTTCAGGCCGGGTCGGGGCGGGAGGTGGACCGCAGGGCCCCGGGGGCTCAATCGCGGAAGAAGGACGCCTGCTGGAAGCGCAGGCCCGCGAGGACCTGTTCGACCCGTGCGTCGGAGAGCGCCCCTATGCGCTCACCGAGCCGAGACTTCTCCACCGAGGACACCTGCGACACGACCACGACGCTCTGCTTCGCCAGGCTGCCCTCCCCCACTTCGAGCAGCACGTTGCCGGGCTCGCTCGCCTTCCTCAGGTTGGAGGTGAGCGCGCAGACGATGACGGTGTGGATGCGGGAGCGGTTGAAGACGTCGTCCTGGATGACGAGGTACGGGTGGGCGATGGGCGGCACGGAGCCCCGGGCCTCGTCCGGCTCGCACCAGTACAGGTCGCCCCGGCAAATCGTCTTCGGGCCCGTGCTCATGCGCCGGGTTGTGCCACGCCGTGTCGAACCGGGGCAATCCTTCCCGGGGTCGCGAGTAGGCTGTAGGCAGGGCGCGCAACCACGCTGCGAGGTTCCTCATCATGAAGGCCGTGTTCCGGGATGGCGAAGGGCACTTGCGCAATGGCTGGAAGGGCGCCGGCTTCCTCGTTGTGTCCGCCGTCCTGGCCGGCATCCTGATGTGGCTCCAGACCTTGCTGCCCGCCGCCGTGAGGCCGTTCGCGCCGAACCCCTTCTTCGGCTTCCTGGGCGTGCTGCTCGTGAGCCTCGACTTCCTGTATCTCGAAAAGCAGCCCGTGACCTTGACGTCGCTCGGCATGTCGCTGGACCGGCGCGCGGGCCGTGACCTCGGCGTGGGGGCGCTGGCCGGCGTGGTCCTGGTGGGGCTCGTGGCCCTCTGCGGCTGGGTGGCTGGTGGCTACCACCTGGAGCGCGCCGCGAACACCCCGGTGACCGCGATCGTGAAGGCGGCCTGGGTGATGCTGGGCGTGGGCCTCCTCGAGGAGGCGCTGTTCCACGGCTACCTCTTCCAGCGCGCCATCCGGGGCCTGGGCACGCGCTGGGCGCAGGTGGTCATCTCCCTCCTCTTCTGCCTGGCACACCCCTTCACCCCGGAGATGGAGGTCCCCACGCGCGTCGTGGCGATGGTCGCCACCTTCCTCGCGGGCTGGATGCTGGGCCTGTGCTACCTGCGCACGCGGCACCTGGCGCTGCCAGTCGGCGTGCATATGGGCTGGAACTGGTTCCTGGGCACGCTGGGTTTCGGCGTGAGCGGCAAGGAGGCCCACGGCTGGTGGACGCCCGTCTTCCACGGCCGCCCGGAGTGGCTCACGGGCGGCGCCTATGGCCTGGAGGCGTCCATCTTCAGCGTCGTCGTCCTGGGCGTGGCAATCATTGCCCTGACGCGCTGGAAGGGTTCCGCCGCGCCAGAACCGCGAGAGACGCCCCGCTCCGACGAGGCTCCGGCTCTGCACGGACAGGCGCTCACGCCCCCACGCTGACGGTCTCCTCGAAGCCACCCTCTCCCCTGACGGTGATGGTCTGGAGTTGGGGAAGCGCCCCTTCACCCGCTCCACCAGATCCGGCAGCGCATCCCGGGCTTGCGGATCACGGCGTCCTCGCCCGACCCCGCCATCACGCTTTGGGCGATGGCGGAGACCTGCGTGTCCCATGGCTCCAGGGCGTAGGGCTCACCGCGAACGTCCAGGGCCTTCAGGCGCCGCGTCAGTTCCTCCACCTTCGCGGTGAGCCCTTCCTTCGCCAAGAACTCGGGTCGCACCACGTCACCGCGCGTGGTCGCGGCGATGCGTGAGAGGCCTTCACCCGAGTCCGGGTTGACGAGGTCGACAGTGAACAGGCTTTATCGACGGCCTCCACCGGGCCGACGGCGAGCGAAGGCTTCCGCTTCGGCCTGCGCGGCCAGGTACTCCGCGAACACGGCCTCGAAGGTCTTCGCGAACTCCCGGATGCGGGGCACCTTGCGCAGGTCCTTGTGCATCGTGAGGTAGAAGCGCAGCGACGGCAGCGGCGTCTCCAGTCGCACCCGCCTCAACTCCGGATGCTGCTTCTCGGCTCCCACCCCGAGCATGACCAGCCCCATGCCTCCCTTCGCCGCGTGCAGCCGCGCCTCCATCGAATTGGAGCGGAAGGGAAAACGGGAGGCGCCCCGCTGGCTCAACCACTGCGCGGGGCCCTGTCCACGTGGCGTCTCGTCCTCCACGACGAAGTCCTGTCCGCGGTAGTCGTCAGCGCCCAGGAAGCGCTTGGGAAGGGAGCGCGAGAGGTAGTCCTCGCTCGCGTAGAGGCCGCTCAAGACCTCACCCAATGGCTTGTCGACGAGCACCGGAGAGGAGGACCGGCCACCCCGTACGCCCATGTCCGCCTCGCGCGAGGACAGGTCCACGAAGCGCAGCTCCGAAATCACTTCAATCAGCGTCTCCGGATGCAGCCGCCGGAAGCGAGTCGCCGCCTCCGCCGCTCCCGTCAGGAAACCGTCCGGGAGGGAGATGCGAATCCTGCCCGCGTAGGGTGAGCCTCCACCGCCATCGCGCCGGTGCGCGCGCAGGGACTGCTCGAAGCGCTCCGCCAGCGTGATGAGCTCCAGGGCTTCCTTCTCCAGCCACGCGCCCTGCGAGGTGCGGTGGACCAGTGTGAGCCCCAGGTCCTGCTCCAGCGCCCCGATGCGGCGCGCGACCGTGGACGTCGACAGGCCCAGCGTGAGCCCCGCCGCGAGGAAGCTGCCGCCTCGATGCACTTCGAGCAGGACGCGGAGGTCATCCCAGGCGGGCAGCTTGTTTTCCATGAATGGAAAGCACTCTAGGTCGCCGGGAGCGCGGGCGTCTTCGGCCGGGTCATCCGCGCGATGACCTTCGCGCTGAGCTCCCGCGAGAAGAACCGGTTGGCGAACGCCGCGAGCTGGTTGCCAAAGCCATGCACCACCGACGAGCGCCCCGCGATGAACGCATCGAGGCCGACCTCCACCACGTCCTCCGGGCGCGCCTTCTTCCCAGGCGAAGCACCCTCCCCCGAACGCTCGAAGAACGGCGTGTCCGTGGCCCCCGGCGACAGGGCGAGCACGCGCACGCCGCGCTCGCGGTACTCCGCCCAGAGCGCCTCACTGAAGGACAGGACGAAGGCCTTCGTCGCGCCGTAGACCGCCATGTACGGCGTCGGCTGGTACGCCGCCATGGAGGCCACGTGGATGACGCCTCCCTGGCGCCGCTCCAGCATGGGCAGGAAGACGTGCGTCAACTCCACGAGCGCGTGGACATTGAGGTCGATCTGCTCCAACTGGTCCTTCAAGGGCAGCACGTCGAAGCCACCGTGGAGCCCGAACCCCGCGTTGCTCACCAGGACGTCCACCTCCAGCCCCTTCGCACGCACCGCCTCGAAGAGCCGCTGGGGCGCGCCGGGAGCGGTCAGGTCCGCGGGAAGGACATGCGCGTTGCCCAGCGCCGCCGCGAGCGCCTCCAGCTTCGCCTCGCTCCGGGCCACCAGCACCACCGTGGCCCCGCGCCGTGACAGGTGCCGGGCGAACTCCGCGCCGATGCCCATGGAGGCTCCCGTCACCAGCACCGTCTTGCCCGCGAAATCAAATCGTTTCATGGGACAAGGATGGGCGCCGGCCGCCCCGTCAACAACGGGCAGCGGCGGGCACCTGCTTTCCATGAATGGAAAACGGCGCTACTCGCGTGACGGAAACGGCGGTCCGGGGCGCGGCGTGTACACGTTGGCGCTCACGGAGCGCGCCGCCGCGGTGATGCCAATCAGGCTCTCCGCGTGCCCCAGGAAGAAGTAGCCCGTCTCCGGCAGCCGCGACAGCAGCCCCTGGATGACTCGCGTCCGGGCCTCCCTGCCAAAGTAGATGAGCACGTTGCGGCAGAAGATGATGTCGAACGGCCCCACCGGCCAGGTGGCCGGCGCGTGCAGGTTCGCGCGGGCGAAGCGCATGATGTTTCGCAGCTCCGGGCCCGCCGTCATCAGGCCCTCCTGGGTGCGCACGCCCTTCAGCATGTACTTGCGCAGCAGCAACTGCGGAATGCTCCGGGCCCGCTCCATGCTCCAGAGGCCCTCCTCCGCGCGCTGCACCGCCCAGGTGGACAGGTCCGTGGCGACGATCTCCAGGCTCCACCCGGAGCCCTTGGGGAACGCCTCCAGCAGCTCCATCGCCAGCGAGTACGGCTCCTCGCCCGTGGAGCATCCGGCGCTCCAGACGCGGATGCTCCGGGGCCGCCGGCCTTGCGCCGCCTGGGCCGCCCACTCCGGGAAGACGTGCTCGCGCAGGAGGTCGAAGTGCCGGGGCTCACGGAAGAAGGACGTCTCGTGGGTGCAGAGGCTGTCGAGCATCCGCACCTTCTCCGCCTCGTTCCCCCGCGAGGTGACGTACGCGTGGTAGGCGGCGTAGGACGTCAGCCCCAGCTCCCGCAGCCGCCGCGACAGCCGGTTCGCCACCAGCGCGTTCTTGGCCGAGGACAGGTGGATGCCCGCCTCCGCCTCCACCAGATGCTGGAACAGCGCCAGCTCCGAGCGCGACAGCGCCGGAGGCAGCGCGGACGGCCAGGGCGCGTCCTCGCTCATCCCCTCACCCGTTGCCCGATGCTTCCGGCGCAGCGGCCGGAGCCACCGGTGCCGGCGCGGGGGCCGCGGCCTCGTCGGTGGCGGCCGTCAGCCGGAGCAACTCCTCCAGCGACAGGAGCCGGTCCAGGTCCAGCAGCAGGATGAACGTGTCGTTGTGGCGGCCCATCCCTCGCAGGAACTCCAGCCGCACGCGCGTGCCGAAGGCGGGGGGCGGTTCGATGTCCGCGGAGCCCAGCTCCAGCACCTCGCGCACGGTGTCCGTGAGCAGGCCCAGCACCGTCTGCTGGCCGTCGAGCGCCACCTCCACGATGACGAAGCAGGACCAGCGCGTGATGGGCCGGGGCGGCAGCCCGAACTTCACCGCCAGGTCCACGACGGGCACCACGCTGCCGCGCAGGTTGATGACGCCCTGCACGGCCGCGGGCATCCCCGGCACGCGCGTGACGGGGCGGTGTTCGATGATCTCCCGCACCCGCAGGAGGCCCACGGCGTACTCCTCGCCCGCGAGCATGAAGCTCAGGTAGCTGGACCTGCCGCTGCCTGGTTCGGTGGACTGGCTCATGGTGCGCGCCCCTTCCTAGAACCGCTGGAAGTCATGAGGGGCCGGCGCTTCCGCGCCGTTCTGGAGCCGGGACAGCGCCCCGTTCGTGGACGTGGCCAGCGGCCCCTGCGCCGCCGCCTGGAGCCCCCGGACGGGCGACATCTGCGGCCGGTGGGCCGGGGCGCGCGGCGCGGAGGAGGCGTTGAAGCTCAAGCCCTCCACCAGCCGGAAGAAGTTCATCATCTGCAACAGCGACTCCGCCTGGGTGGCCATCTCCTCCGCGGTGGAGGACAGCTCCTCCGCGGCGGACGCGTTGCGCTGCGTGACTTGATCCACCTGCGTCATGGCGCGGTTCATCTGCGACACGCCGATGGACTGCTCGCGCGAGGCGTTGGCCACCTGCTGCACCAGCTCCGACGTGCGGCGGATGGCGGGCACCAGCTCCGACAGCAGCTGGCCGCTTCGCTCGGCGACCTTCACGCTGGAGGTGGCCAGGCTCCCGATCTCCTTCGCGGCCTTCTGGCTGCGCTCCGCCAGCTTGCGCACCTCCGTGGCGACGACGGAGAAGCCCCGGCCGTGCTCCCCGGCGCGCGCGGCCTCCACGGCGGCGTTCAGCGCGAGCAGGTTCGTCTGGTAGGCGATCTCCTCCACGATGTCGATGCGCTCCGCGATGGCGTTCATCGCCTCCACGGTCTCCTTCACCGCGCGGCCGCTCTCCTCCGCGTCGCGGGCGCCCTTGACCGCCGTCTGCTCCATCTCCCGGCTGTTCTCCGAGTTCTGGCGGATGCTGACGTTGAGCTGCTCCAGGCTGGCGGTGGTCTCCTCCACGGAGGCCGCCTGGGAGCTGGTGCCCTGCGACAGTCCCTGCGCGGCGGACGCCACCTGGAGGGACGCGGATGACAGAGAGCCCGCGGCGCCGCGCACCTCGCTGATGACGCCCGACAGCCGGTGGATCATGTCCCGCATGCTGCCCATCATCCGGCCCGTCTCGTCCGTGCCACGGGCGGTGATGTTCGCGGTGAGGTCGCCGGCCGTCACCTGCGCCGTCACCTGCACGGCCTCCGTGAGCGGCTGCACGATGCTGCGGGTGAGGAAGTAGGACAGCAGGGCCGCGAGCACCACGCCCAGGGCGCCCCCCATGATGATCATGTCGTACAGGTCCACCACCATGCTCGCGGTGCGGGCGGTGCGCTCGGCCAGCAGGGCCGTCTCGTCGTCCGCCAGCTTGGTGAGCTGCATCCGGATGCGGTCCGCGGTCTGCTTGCCGCGCGCGGACTGCTCCACCGCGATGAGCTGCGCCAGCTCACCGCGGCCCGCGGTGACCTCGCGGCGCTGGGCGATGAGCGGCTCCAGGTGCTGGGAGATCCACTGCTGCAACAGGTCGCGGATCTCCTGCTGGCGCTCCTGCTGGCGGCGGTCGCTCTGGGTGTGCTGGCGGATGCTGTCCAGGCTCTGCGACAGGCTCAACCGGGCCAGGTTGTAGGGCTCCAGGAACTTGTCGTCGCCGGTGATGAGGAAGCCGCGCTGCCCCGTCTCCAGGTCGGCCATGTCACCCTCCAGGGTGCGCACGGCGATCAACACCTTGTGGCTTTCGGTGTCGCCCTCGGCGGTGACGGAGACCTTGACGATGGTCGTGTACACCACCACGACCAGCGCGATGATGATGGCGACCATCGCGCTGAAGGCGAGCGTCAGCTTCGCCGTGATGCTCAGGTTGTTGAACATGATGACTCCGGAAACAGAGACGGACCGCTACGGCGCCCGGGGGGCGTTCGCGGGAGAAGGGGTTGCCAGGGGGGAGGGAGGACTGAGCGCGGCCTCGGAGGCGTGGAGGATGGCCCTGCGCACCAGCGCGGGCGTGTCCAGCAGCAGCCCCACCCGGCCGTCGCCCAGGATGGTGGAGCCGGAGATGCCGGGGATGCCCTGGAAGAGGCGCCCCAGGGGCCGGATGACCCGCTGGCCCTCGCCCTGGAGCTCATCCACCGCCAACCCGATGACGCCGTCCGGGTGCCTCAGGACGACCACGTTCTCCCGGGCCGGTGTGCTGCCGCCCAGGGAGAACACCTGGCGCAGCCGCAGGAACGGCAGCGGCTGGCCACGCAGCGACAACACGCCGGACGCCTCCGCCGTGCGCTCCTGGGCGGGGACCTCCATGCACTCCTGCACGCCCTCGATGGGGACCACGTACACCTGGTCCCCCACGCCCATGGCGAAGCCCTGGATGACGGCGAGCGTGAGCGGCAGCCGCAGCGTCAACGTGGTGCCCTGCCCCTCCTGACTCTGGATGGACACGGAGCCGCGCAGGGCTTCGATGTCCCGGCGCACCACGTCCATGCCCACGCCTCGGCCGGACAGCTCCGTCACCTCGGTGGCCGTGGAGAAGCCGGGCTCGAAGATGAGGCGCAGCAGCTCGTCGTCGCGCAGCCGCTCGGGCGCCGCCACCAGCCCCTTCTGCCGGGCGCGCTCGCGCACCCGTTCGCGCTGGATGCCGCGGCCGTCGTCGGCCAGCTCCACCACGACGCTGCCGGCGTCATGGTAGGCCTTGAGCCGCAGGCGGCCCCGGGGGTCCTTGCCCGCGGCGCGCCGTTCCTCCGGCGACTCGATGCCGTGGTCCAGCGCGTTGCGCAGCAGGTGGAGCAGCGGGTCGCGCATCGCGTCCAGCACCGCGGTGTCCAGCGTGGCGTCCTCGCCCTCCAGCTCCAGCTGGGCCAGCTTCTGCTGGGAGCGGGCCAGGTCGCGCACGGTGCGCAGGTGCTGACGGAACAGCGGTCCCACCGGGACCATCCGCACCTTCATCACCTCTTCCTGGAGCGCCTCGAAGAGCGGATCCATCTCCCGCTGCTGGGTGAGCGCGTCCTCCCAGCTGGCGCCGGTGTCCTCCGCTCGCGCCAGGAACTGCGCCATCCGCCCGCGCGCCACGGACAGCTCCGCGGTGAGCGTGACGATGCGGTCCAGGCGCTCCATGTCCATGCGCACGCGGGTCCGCGCCGTGCTCCGCACCTCCGGCATGCGCGGCAGCGCGGCGGGAACCGGCAGCGCCTCCGTGGGAGCCCCCGCGACGATGCCCTCGCGCAGCCGGGAGAGGTGGGCCTGGTGCACCGCGCCCAGCGAGTCCACGCCCGCGAGCGACGCCTGGCACAGCTCACGAAGGTGATCCACCGCGCCGAGCAACAGCGACACCCGCGTCTCATCCAGGGCGATGCTTCCGTCGAGCAGGGCCTGGAGGAGGTCCTCGACGCCGTGTGTGTAGTCCGTGACGGCCTGGAAGCCGAGCGACGCCGCCGCGCCCTTGAGCGTGTGGGCTCCACGCAGGATGCCTGGCAGCAACCCATCCGCCGGAGAGACCTCCAGCGCGATGAGGTTCTCTTCCATGGAGGAGACCAACCCCTCCGCTTCGTCCGCGAAGACGGCCAGCACCTTCTGCCACTCCGCTGCGGTCTCCGACGGTATGTCCCCCGGGCCTGTCGTCACCTCGCGCCCCAGGGGCGAAGGGAGACCGGCACACGTAGGGGGATGGGTGGAGGGATTCTCAAGAACACGGACTGGCGCCCCCCTTCCTCGACATGCAAGGCATTGCCATGAAGGTGGGCCGTCCCCCAGGCGAGGAATGAATCGAGAACTGAACAGTAGCGAAATGAACACAAAGAAACAACCTCACCGGTGATTTCACGGAGCGTTGGAATCCACGGGAAAACGAGGCCGGAAGCAGGGCAGGACGTCACGGGTTGGCTGAAAGAGGCACCGCGACGAGAGTGTGTCTCGCCTGTCTTGAGTTACATGTTTCAATCCCTTCCATATCCAACACGCTGCGTCTCGTACGTTCGTCCAAGACATCTCACTCACACTCCGGGGTGATGCGGACTCCCTGGGGCCTACGCGACGCTCCCCTGCGCACACGAAGCCCAGGCAAGGGAGCCACATGCCCAGCGTCATCGTGGTGGGAGGGGGCGTCGCGGGACTGACGGTCGCGCACGAGCTGGTGGAGCGCGGCTTCGAGGTCCACGTCTTCGACACGCGGACGAGCTGGGGCGGCAAGGCCCGCTCACAGCCGGTGGTGGGCACCGGGACCCAGGGCCGGCGCGACCTGCCAGGCGAGCACGGCTTCCGCTTCTACCCGCGCTTCTACCGCCACGTCATCGACATGATGCAGCGCACGCCCGCCGGTCCTGGCGCGGCCACGCCCACGGTGGAGCAGCAGCTCAAGGCGACCACGGAGAGCGCCATCGCGCTCATCGACGAGGACACGTGGTACCGCTTCTCCCGCCGCAAGCTGGACAAGCCCTATGACGTCCTGGAGGCGCTGGAGCTGTTCTTCCAGAAGCTGGACTTCGACAAGGCCGACAGCAGCCTCTACAGCCTCAAGATCCTCCAATTCCTCTCATCCAGTGAAGCCCGCCGGTTCGGCCAGTATGAGC
Organism: Corallococcus sp. AB045; assembly: GCF_003668895.1. Lineage (NCBI taxonomy): Bacteria > Pseudomonadati > Myxococcota > Myxococcia > Myxococcales > Myxococcaceae > Corallococcus > Corallococcus sp. AB045. The sequence continues at coordinate 28,123 of NZ_RAWN01000041.1, read as the reverse complement.
GGATGTCCTGGTGGGACTTCGCGCAGGGGGACCTGTACTCGCCGAAGTTCCAGCGGCAGCTGCGGGCCGTGCCGCGCACGATGGTGGCCATGGATCCGCGGCGCGGGTCCGCGCGGACGATTGGCGCCATCTCCATGCAGCTCATCCTCGACTTCGCCCAGAGCGGGGTGAACAACGACCGGACGATGGGCGGCCCCACCAGCCAGCTGTGGCTCGACCCCTGGATTGCCCACCTGCGCGGACTGGGCGTGCAGTTCCACGCGGGCATCGGCTGCACCGGGCTGGACGTCGCGGGCGGGCGCATCGCCAGGGTCCGCCTCACCAACGGCGAGCCCCGCACGGCCGACCACTACGTGCTCGCGGTGCCGCTGGAGGCGGCGCATGCGCTGATGACCCCGGAGCTGGCCGCGTTGGACCCTGCGCTGGCCAGGCTGCGCGCGGCGGACGTGGAGCAGCTGGTGTCCTGGATGGTGGGCATCCAGTTCTTCCTCTACGAGGACGTGCCGCTGGTCCGCGGCCACACCTTCTATCCGGACTCGCCCTGGGCGCTGACGTCCATCTCGCAGCCGCAGTTCTGGCGCGAGCTGGGGCTGTTCCGGCGCGTGTTCGGGGATGGGCAGGTGGGCGGGCTGCTGTCCATCGATGTCTCGGATTGGAACACGCCCGGCACGTTCGTTCCGAAGCGCGCGAAGGACTGCACGCCGGAGGAGATAAGCACGGAGGTCTGGGGACAGCTCAAGGCGGCGCTCAACGGGCTCGACCCGGACGAGCAGGTGCTGACCGACGAGCTCCTGCACTCCTTCCACCTGGACGCGGACCTGGACTACGGCGGAGGGCTGCCGCCGCGCAACTCGTCCGGCCTGCTGGTCCATCCGCCCGGCTCCTGGGACGTGCGTCCGGAGGCCGCGAGCGCCATCCCCAATCTCTGCCTCGCGGCGGACTACGTCCGTACGCACACGGACCTGGCCTCCATGGAAGGGGCGTGCGAGGCGGGCCGTCGCGCGGTCAATGCCATCCTCGACCGGACGCAGTCCCAGTCCCGCCGCGCGCTCATCTGGCCCCTGGAGGAGCCGGCGTGGGTGGAGCCGTGGAAGCGCCTGGACGCGGCGCTGTATCAACGCGGACGCCCGCACCTGTTCGAGCTGCTGGGCCTGCGCACCGCGGTCCAGGCCTCGGACGTGCTGCGCCGCTTCGCGGCGCTCACGGGCCTCACCGACGTGGATGATTGGCTGGACCAGTTCCGCGTCTCCAACGTGGTGGACGCGCTGCTGGAGCGGCTGGGCATCGACTGAGCGACGGAGGACTACTGGAGCGACGGCTGCTCCTGTTCCTCCTTGCTGGCCTTGGCGTAGTCCTCCGCGCCGGTGAAGTCGACGACGCGGCAGGGTTCATCGCCCACGACCCAGGCGTCATGGCCTGACGGGATGAAGGCGACGTCGCCCGGCTCCAGGTCCAGCTCCTGACCGTCATTCATCAGGACGTGCATCCGCCCGGACAGGACGCTGAGGGTGTGGACCACCTCGCAGCGCTCCGTGCCCGCGATGGGTTTCACGTGCTCCGACCACCGCCAGCCGGGCTCGAAGTAGCCCCTGCCGATGCTGAGCGCTCCCATGTTCAGGACGATGGCCTCTCCGTGCGACACGAAGGGCCGGCGCTCGTCCGCCTCGTTGGCCTTCTTGATGATGGCGCGTGCCATGGTGCAATCCCTCGCGGTGAATGGGTCCTGGGAAAGCTGGGGGCTCCGCGCGCCGGAGGAAAGGGTTCGAGCCCGGACGCGAGCGGTGCACCGGAGCACGGGGTGTAGCGCCCGTCCCCACCTCCGTACCTTCGTGCCGCAAACCGGTCCCGAGGGAATCAAGCCATGCGCCTCACGTCGCGCCTTGCCCTGTGGGCATGTCTGTTCATCGCGCAGGGATGCCGCACGCATCACGAGCCGCCTCCCGCGCCTCCACCCACGCCGCCCACGGCCACCGCCCGGCCGCTCAACCTGGCGAAGCCGGAAGCCATCGAGTTCGAGTTCGGCCAGCCCCAGGCCACCGCCTGCAATTGCTTCAAGGCGGACGCCAGCGCGAAGGAGGCGGGCGCATGCGCCACGCCGCGCTTTGGCACGTACCTGCTCGCGCTGACGTGGGCCCCCACCTTCTGCCGGACCCACCCGGACAAGGAGGAGTGCGGGGACCTGGAAGAATCCTTCGGCGCGACGCACCTCACCATCCACGGGCTGTGGCCCCAGTTCAACGACGAGGAGGCGCGGGAGCTCAACTGCACCTATCCGGCGTACTGCGGTGGGCTCTGCGAATGCCAGGGCAGCAATGCCCCTTCGAAGTGCTTCCCCGACCCCGCCACGATTCCGCCCGCCATGGGCACCTACGGGCCGGGCTTCGTCACGGACAACTTCTTCCTCGCGAACCACGAGTGGCCCAAGCACGGCAGCTGCACGGGGATGGATACCCGGACCTATTTCCAGAGCACCATCGACGCGCTGCTGTCATTGCCGGGCGACCAGGGGACGCCGGCCGCGATCACGGACAACGTCGGCGGGAGCGTGGCGCTGGAGAACCTGCGCGCCGCGTTCGGACAGGGCGACAGCGTCGCCTTCTCTTGCGACCCGAACTGCAACCTCATGGAGGTCGGCGTCTGCTTCTCCGTGGATGATCAGCGGCGCCCGGCGGCGCGCATGACGTGCCCGACGAACGTCACCGGCGGCGCCACCAACAACTGCATGGGCAATGGTTCTCAACCCCGCTGCCCCATGGTGAAGATCCAGGCCGCGAAGTCCGGTGTCGGGCCGTCCCCCTCCTGCGGACAGCCGGGCCAGGGCCCGGCGTGCACGAATGATCAGCTCTGCCAGAACCAGGGCTGGGTCCGCTGCGCGCGCTCCGGGTGCTGCACCACCGTGCCCAAGCGCTGAAGGCCCGGGCCAGGCTCGGTGTCGTCAGGCCACGGCCTGGAGGTCGGCGGCGCGCGGCACCTTCGCGGCGGCGGCGCGCACCAACTCCGGGCTCGCGCCGTCCTTGTGGGCGTTCTCGCTCAGGTGCCGGCGCCAGGCGCGCGCGCCGGGCAGGCCCTGGAAGAGGCCCAGCATGTGCCGGGTGATGGCGCCCAGCGGCGCCCCCTGGCTCATCTGCGTTTCGATGTACGGCAGCATCGCGTCCACCACCTCGTGCCGCGTGAGGGGCGCCTGCGTGCCGCCGAAGAAGCGCCGGTCCGCGTCCGCCAGGAGGTACGGGGATTCGTAGGGCGCGCGGCCCATCATCACGCCATCCACGCGGCCCAGGTGCTCCGCCGCCGCGTCCAGCGTCTTGATGCCGCCGTTGAGGCTGATGTCCAGGTGCGGGTACTCGGCCTTGAGCCGGTGCACCAGGTCGTAGCGCAGGGGCGGCACGTCCCGGTTCTCCTTGGGGGACAGGCCCTGCAGCCACGCCTTGCGCGCGTGCACGATGAAGCGCGTGCAGCCCGCCGCGGAGACGCGCCGCACGAAGTCCTCCAGCGTGGGCCACTCCTCCAGGTCGTCGATGGCGATGCGCGACTTCACCGTCACGGGGATGCGCACCGCTTCGCGCATGGCGGCGACACCGCGCGCCACGAGGTCCGGCTCCGCCATCAGGCACGCGCCGAAGCGGCCGGACTGCACGCGGTCGCTGGGGCAGCCCACGTTGAGGTTGATCTCGTCGTAGCCCCACTCCTCGCCAATGCGCGCGGAGGCGGCCAGGTCCGCGGGCTCCGAGCCGCCCAGCTGGAGGGCCACGGGGTGCTCGGCGGGCGTGAAGCCCAGCAGGCGGTCGCGCTTGCCGTGCAGCACCGCGCCCGTGGTCACCATCTCCGTGTAGAGCAGCGTGTGGCGGGAGATGAGCCGGAAGAAGTACCGGCAGTGCCGGTCCGTCCAGTCCATCATCGGCGCGACACACAGCGGCATGGGGTAGGCCAGGGCAGTCATCGCCCTACCCATATCCGGACTCCCGCCGTCCGCCCAGGGTCTCCCGAGGCCCCCTCTGGCGGCAGGCGGACGACCGAGCCCAGGCGGGCACCACCGGCCCTATGCTCGCGGGCCATGTCCCCTTCCCCGCCCTGGCTTCCCGCCGTCCGGAACAACGCGGAGTGGTGCGACGCCGTCTGCCGCGCCCACGGCCGCCCGGGCCGGTTCGAGGACGGCCTGTGGCTCAACCCAGCGCCAGTGCCGGCCTTCTATCCCAATGCCGTCACGCTGACGGCGGACCGCACGGAAGCCACGCTCCACGCCCTGTCCCGACTGGAGCTGCCGGGCCGCTGGGGCGTGAAGGACAGCTTCGCGACGCTCGACCTCGCCGCGCACGGCTTCGACCTGCTGTTCGAGGCCTGGTGGATCCACCTGGCGGCCACCGCGCCCGTGCCGTCCCCTGCTTCAAGCACGGCGTGGCGCAAGGTGCGGACACCGGAGGAGTTGGAGGCGTGGGAGGCCGCATGGAGCGGCCTGCCCCCGGGAGCGAGGCCCGCGCCCGGGGCGCGCGTGTTTCCTCCCTCGCTGCTCCAGGAGGAGGGCGTCGTCTTCCTTGCCGCGGGTGAGGGGACGCGCCCCCAGGCCGGAGGCATTGCCTCCTTCGCCGCGAAAGCGGTCGGACTGTCGAACACGTTCCGCGTCGAAGGCGCGCCCGCCGCGCTGGACGCGGAGCTGCTCGCGCACGTCCGAGCCCATTTCCCGGGCCAGCCCGTCGTCGGCTACGAGCACGGCGAGGCGCTCGACGCCTGGCGGGCCCTGGGCTTCGAGTCCGGGGGACCGCTCAGGGTGTGGCTCAGGCGGGAGGGCTGAGCACCACGCCCTGCTCCGCGAGCCACACGTCCACCAGCCGCTGGCCGGCGTCCGTCAGCGTGAAGCCCAGCCCGGCCCACTGCTGGCCGTTGAGCATCACCACCTGGCCCAGCGCGCGGGCGAAGGCCACCTCCGGCGCCGCGTGCTTGAGCAGCGCGCCCGCGTAGTGGTGCAGGAACAGGTCGAAGTTCTTCGCGAAGTCCGGGTGCCCGGGCAGCGAGTCGCTGCGCGTGTCCGCCGTCACGTCATACGTCTGGATGACCGCGCCGAAGCCCAGCACGTCCACCAGGAACGCCTGCATCCGGTCCTTCCCCCGCACCCGCCCGGGCAGCCACCGCTCAGGCCCCGCCGGCGTCTGGAACGTCCACAGGCCGCGTTGACGCGTGGCGGCGAACGGCAGCCCCCCACCCTTCCGCTCCACCTGGACCGCCCGCCGGTGCACCCTCAGAGGCGAGGTCTCCGAACGCGCGGGGAAGTAGACGATGACCGCCGGTGCGGAGCGCGCGCAGTTCATGGGAGACACGACTCCAGAGGGGGAACACCTGCACCGGAATTATCCCGCGCCAGTGCCCAGGAGTTGCTTCCCGCTCAACGCTTTTCAGGGGCCGCCCGGCATGGGCCCGGCCAGCGCCTCCACGGCCTCGGGGAGCATGCCCCGTTCGAGCGCGGCCTGGACGGCGTTCATCTGGGCGGTCACCTCCGCGCGAGACACCTTGGCGCCCGCGCCGTCGCGCACCAGCAGCTCCAGGGTGGCCTGGGCCAGCAGCAGCGGCAGCGTGGTGAAGGCGAGCACGTCCCGGGGCGCCCCCGCCAGGTGCAGGGAGCGCACGTAGCGCGCCGCGGCGATCAGGTCCTGGCCCGCGAGCCGCTCCACGTCCTGGAGCTGCACGCCGTCCGGCAGCCACACGCGGCCCTCCTTCCGGTCCTGGCGCGCGTCCTTGAGGATGTTGACCAGCTGGAGCCCCTCACCGAACAGCGGCGCCACCGAGCGCAGGTTCGGCGCGTACGGCGCGAGGCGCGGCTCCAGGACGAACAGCTCCGTGAGCAGCTCGCCCACCAGTCCCGCCACGATGTAGCAATAGTCACGCAGGGACTGGAGCGACCCGAGCTTCAACTGCCCGTCTTCGGAAGCACCGGCCAGCACCTGCCCCATGCCCTGCACCGTCTTCACGACGAAGTGGCGCAGGATGGCGCCGGCCTCCGGGCGCAGCGCGTCCAGGCTCGCCAGCAGCGTGGGCGTGCGCGCGAGCAGGTCCAGGTAGCCCGCGTTCTCGCTGGGACGGCGCGCCAGCCACTCGCGCGACAGCGCCCCGGCGTCCACGCCCGGCTTCTCCTGGAGCAGCGCTTCGAAGGCGGCCAGTGCCTCCCGCCGCTCGTCGCGCGACCAGGGGGCGGCGTCCTCCAGCGTGTCGGCGACGCGCAAGAGCAGGTAGCCCAGGCCCACCTCGCGGCGCAGCGGCTCGTCGAGCAGCGGGATGGCGAGCGCGAACGTGCGGCTGGTCCGCACGAGGAAGTCCGCCAGCTCGTCATCCCGGAACGGAAGGGCCGTCGCGGTGGGGGCGTCACTCAAAGGAACCGTCCTCCGGGCACGGGCGCGCCTGCCGCCCGCGCCCTCACTGCCACAAGCCATTCACCGACACACGCGAGAACGTGCGGACCCGGCGCGCGGGGCCCAGGACGGACACCGCGCGCCCGGGTTTTCCCGGTGCTTCAGGGCGCCGGGGCGACCGTCGGCTTCGGGGCCACGGGCTGCGCGGGGGCCACGGGCTGGGCCGGCGCGGCGGCGGGCTTCGGCTCCGGCTTCTCGTGCGACTGCAGCATCTTGCCGTTGTCGGCGGCGATGCGGCGGTACCACGCGTCCGGGTAGCGGGGGTGGCCCACCTTGCCCGTGTTGTCGCGCACGTTGCCGTCGATGTACTTCACGAGCAGCTGCTCGCCCAGCTTGCGCCAGCGCGCGTGCACCTTGTCACCCTGCTGAAGGGAGTACTCGGTGAGGTACTGGCGGGCCTGCTCCGGCGTCCGCTTGTAGAGCACCTGCGCGATGCTCTCGATGTTGGCCTGGTCCGCCAGGAACTGGCCCTCCAGGTCGCCCTGCGCCTTCTGCACGTCCACAATCATGTCGCTCCAGCGCCCGTAGGCCTGGTTCGACACCCAGTTGAAGACCCAGAAGGACGAGTCCCAGGAGAACTCACCGCGGCCGGCCACGCCCTGGGCGAAGTTCTTCGGCACCTGCCGGATGCCCGCGTACATGGGCGTGTAGACGGTGGTGAAGGTGTCATCCACGCCGAACCAGAGCACCCCGCCGATGGCGTCCGGCAGCGCCGAGCGCATCTGCGCGACGAAGGAGAAGCCCGTCTGCTGCGTGGAGATGGCGCGCTCGTGCACGTAGTTCTTGCCGTCCACGTCCCACGTCATGGGGCGCCAGCGGTAGGGCACCGCGTAGGGCCCCGCGCCCACGTCCTTGGACATGTCCAGCGGCGTGCCTTCGAAGTGGTCGCGCATGAGCGCCATGGCGTCCTGCACGGACACCTTCTTGTCCGGCTTCACCCACAGGGGCAGCCGCTTCGTGGTGTCCGCGCCGTCCGCGTACTCCACGCCCAGCTTCAGGGACGGGGCCGCGCGGCGGAAGATGCTCCACACGCGCGACTCGCTGAAGCGCTGCCCGCCGAAGTCCAGCGGGTGGTACGTGTCCGCGAAGCTGAAGTCCTTGTCCGCGCCCGTGTACCAGCCCTTCGCGCGCGCGAAGGAGATGACGTCCGGCGAGTACAGCGTGGTGGCGCTGTCGTTGAGCGGGAACTGGCGGATGCGCGACTGGTTGGCGTGCGCGGAGAGGTAGCCGTCCGGCAGCTTGCGGGCCACCCACACCGCGCCCTTCTGCCCCTCGCCCTTGCCAATCATCTCCAGGATCCACGCCTCCTTGGAGTCGGCGATGGAGAACGTCTCACCCGTGGACGCGTAGCCGTACTCGGCGACCAGGTCCGTCATCACCTGGATGGCTTCACGCGCCGTCTTCGCGCGCTCCAGCGCGATGTAGATGAGCGAGCCGTAGTCGATGATGCCCGCGGGCCCCTCCAGCTCCTTGCGGCCCGTGAAGGTGGACTCGCTGATGGACAGCTGGTGCTCGTTCATGTTGCCCACCACCGAATAGGTGGCGGCCGGCTGCTTGATGCGGCCCAGGAACTTGCCGGTGTCCCACTCCACGACGTCGCGCATGGAGCCGGCCGCGTGGCGGCGCGCGGGCGTGTAGTACAGCTCGCCGTACAGCTCGTGGGCGTCCGCCGCGTAGGTGATGAACGTGGAGCCGTCCGTCGTGGCGCCCTTCGTCACCAGCATGCTGGTGCAGGCGTCCGCGACGACGGGGGCGACGAGCACCGCCGTCAGCGGCAGCGCGGTGAAGAGGGTCGAAGGGAATCGGTTCATGGCGGCGCAATCTAGCAGGACCGTCGCCCGCTGCCCTCCCGGACAGGTTGCCCGGCACCCAGGCACCCGGGCCCCGGCCGCCCTGCCGCGGGACGCCATGCGAGAAGCCGATGGCCGCCGAGCGCCGCGCTACTTCCCGGCCCTGACGTTGGATGGCACCCGCCGTGTGGGGAGGATAGGGTTGCCTTTTCCTGCCCTGGGTCTTTCCAGAAACCCCGGGCTCCCTTTGGAGGAAGGCGTGACGGAGATCGTGGTGGGCCTGGTGGTGTTCTTCGTCTTCACTGTCGTGCTGGGGCCCGCCTTGTGGAGCTCCCGCATCTGGTGGAGCAAGGCGGACCGGGAGCAGGTGAAGGACAAGTACGGCCGCCCCCAGAAGGACCCGAAGGACGCTTAGGGGCGGCCGCCTGAAGTGCCTGGCTGGCGGCTACTCGTCGTTCTGGCGCAGCGCCGCCAGCACGTTGAGGTCCTCCAGCGTGGTGGTGTCCTGCGAGGACTGCTTGCCCGCGGCCACGTCGCGCAGCAGCCGGCGCATGATCTTCCCGGAGCGCGTCTTGGGCAGCCCTTCCGCGAAGCGGATGACATCCGGCCGCGCGATGGCGCCAATCTCCTTGCCCACGTGCACGGCCAGTTCCTTCTTGAGCGCGTCCGAGGGCGCGTTGCCCTGCTTGAGCGTCACGAAGGCGACGAGCGCCGTGCCCTTCAGGTCATCCGGGCGGCCCACCACGGCGGCCTCGGACACCTTCGGGTGCGCCACGAGCGCGCTCTCCACCTCCGCGGTGCCCAGGCGGTGGCCCGCCACGTTCACCACGTCGTCCACGCGCCCCATCAGCCACACGTAGCCGTCCGCGTCCGTGCGCGCGCCGTCGCCGGTGAAGTACATGCCGGGCAGTTCGCTGAAGTACGTGTTCACGTACCGGTCCGGGTCCCCGTACACGGTGCGCAGCATGGACGGCCAGGGCTTCGTGACGAAGAGCAGCCCGCCCTGCCCCTTCGGCACGCGCTTGCCGTCGCGGTCCAGGATTTCGGTGTGGATGCCAGGCAGCGGGAAGGTGGCGGAGCCGGGCTTGGTGGGCGTGGCGCCGGGCAGCGGTGAGACCATGATGCTGCCCGTCTCCGTCTGCCACCACGTGTCCACGACAGGGCAGCGCCCCCCGCCGATGACGTCGCGGTACCACATCCACGCCTCGGGGTTGATGGGCTCACCCACGCTGCCCAGCAGGCGCAGCGAGGACAGGTTGTGTTTCTTCACCGGCTCGTCGCCCAGGCGCATGAAGGCGCGGATGGCGGTGGGCGCGGTGTAGAGGATGGTGGCCTTGTAGCGCTCGATGATGTCCCAGAAGCGGTCCGGCCCCGGCTGCGTGGGTGCGCCCTCGTAGATGATGGTGGTGACGCCGTTCATCAGCGGGCCGTAGACGACGTACGAGTGGCCCGTCACCCAGCCCACGTCCGCGGTGCACCAGTAGACGTCCTCGTCGCGCAGGTCGAACACCCAGCGCGTGGTGAGCGACGCCATCACCGAGTAGCCAGCCGTCGTGTGCAGCACGCCCTTGGGCTTCCCGGTGGAGCCGGACGTGTAGAGGATGAACAGCGGGTGTTCACTCTCCACCCACTCCGGTTCGCAGACGTCGGACTGGCCCTTCACCAGCGCGTCCCACGCCAGGAACTTCGGACCTTCGGGCAGCTTGCCGTCACCGGTGCGGGTGAGGACGACGACCTTCTCGATGCTGGGGGCGTTCGGGAGCGCGGCCTCCACGTTCTTCATCAGCGGCACCACCGCGCCCTTGCGCCAGCCGCCGTCCGCGGTGAGCAGCACCTTCGCGCCCGCGTCCTTCATGCGGTCCTGGAGCGCTTCGGCGGAGAAGCCGCCGAACACCACCGAGTGCACCGCGCCCAGCCGCGCGCACGCCAGCATCGCGACGGCGGCCTCCGGCACCATGGGCAGGTAGATGCCCACGCGGTCGCCCTTCTTCACGCCCAGGGACTTGAGGCCGTTGGCCAGCCGGTTCACCTGCTGGGACAGCTCTCCGTAGGTGATGCTCCGGCGGTCGCCCGGTTCACCCTCGAAGAGGATGGCGGGCTTGTCCTGGAGCTTCGGCAGGTGCCGGTCCAGGCAGTTGTAGGCAAGGTTGGTCTTCCCCTCGACGAACCAGCGCGCGTGGGGCGGCTTCCAGTCCAGCACCGTCTGGAAGGGTTCCTTCCAGAAGAGTTCCTCGCGGGCGCGGTCGCCCCAGTACTTGTCCGGATCCTTCGCGGCTTCGTCCCACAGCCGCTGATAGTCCTGCATGCCGCGGATGTGGGCCCGCCGGGAGAAGTCCTCGGGCGGGGGGAAGACGCGGGACTCGGTCAGGACCGAGACGATTTCATGCGGGTCTGCCATGGGCGTTCCTCCAGCATTGGCGTGGGAACAGCCCTCCTGTTGTAGGAAGCCCTCTTCACTATCTCAAGGGTTCCCTTCACAGCGGGTGTTCCCCTGAACGCCGTCGAAGCGGATCCACAGCTCGCAGGTGCAGCCGGTGTTGTTGTTGGCGTCGTAGGCCAGCCGCATCTGCCCGCTGAACTCCGTGTCGCACAGGGTGGTCGCGTCCAGGTGCACACGGACCTGGTCGAGCAGGCACTCATTCGTCCCGTCGACGGTGGTGCTGACGTTGGCCACGCTGCCATCGACGGTGAAGGCCTCGCCGTCCTCCAGGACGTAGCCCAGCAGCTGCATGTTCTGCACGCCAAAGTCCGCGCGCACCACGCGTCCGGCGATTTGAAGATTCAACTGGAGGTTGCCCTGGAACTTCTCCAGGAGGTCGCAGTCGTCGCGCAGCGTCTCCGTGGGGATGAGCTCGTACACGCCCTCGTTCTGGCTGTAGGGCAGGCAGCCCGCCAGGGTGGAGGCCAGCAGGACGGTGAGGCAGAGGCGTCTCAGGGTAGACACGGCACGCACCATCGCCCACGGGAGGCATCCGGAACGGGCGCTCGCCAGGGGGCTTTGGGTAGAGTGCGACGCCATGCCTGAATACCGCAACCCCAAACCCACCGTGGACTGCATCATCGAATTGTCCGGCGAGCGCATCGTGCTCATCCGCCGCGCGAACCCGCCGGTGGGCTGGGCGCTGCCGGGCGGCTTCGTGGACGAGGGCGAGCCGCTGGACAAGGCGGCCATCCGCGAGGCCAAGGAGGAGACGGGGCTGGACGTGGAGCTTACGGAGCAGTTCTTCAGCTATTCGGATCCAGCGCGGGACCCGCGCCTGCACACGATTTCGACGGTGTTCATCGCGAAGGCGACGGGCGAGCCGGTGGGCGCGGACGACGCGGCGGAGGCGAAGACGTTCACCGTGGACGCGCTGCCGAAGGACCTGTGCTTCGACCATGGCACCATCCTGTCCGACTACCTGACGTACAAGCGCACCGGGAAGCGCCGCAAGCTGTAGGCGGGAGACGGGCCTCCACGGATGCACTACCTCTTCGTCCTCCTGGCTCTTGGAGCGCTGCTCATCGTCCATGAGCTGGGGCACCTGGTGGCCGCGCGCCTGTTGGGCGTGCGGGTGCCGCGCTTCACCGTGGGCTTCGGGCCGCCGCTCCTGTCATTCCGGCTGGGCGGGACGCAGTTCGTGCTGGGCGCGGTGCCGCTGGGCGCGTCCGCGAACCTGCAGGGGATGAACCCGCACCGCTCCGCGGAGGAGGACACGTCCGGGTTCGGCACGCTGGGGCCGCTCAAGCGGATGGCCATCATCCTCGCGGGGCCGCTGGCGAACTACGCGGTCGCGTTGGGGCTCCTGTTCGCGCTGTATTCGTCCGGGACGCACGTGGTGGTGCCGCTGACGGTGGGCACGGTGCTGCCGGGTTCGGAGGCCGCGCGGGCGCAGCTGTTGCCGGGGGACCGGCTGGTGGGCGTGGACGGCAAGCCGCTGGCGAGCTGGTCGGACTTCGTCGCGCGGGTGGCGGACGGCGTGGGCGGGCAGCTGGAGCTTTCGGTGGACCGGCACGGCGAGCCGCGCAAGGTGACGGTGCGGCCCCGGGCGGACGAGCGCGGCGCGGGGCGCATTGGCGTGAGCCAGCAGTACGTGTTCCGCACGCACGCCCCTGGCGAGGCGTTCACCCAGTCGCTGGTGCACACCGGGCGCGTGGCGTCCGAGGCGCTGTCCACGCTGGTGGCGATGGTGCGCGGGCCGGAGGTCGCGGGCAAGGCCGGGCCGGGCGCGCTGATGCGCCAGGAGTCGTCCGACGTCGCGTCGTCCACTGCGTCCGGGGCGGATGCGCTGGTGCGCGCGTTGGTGGCGGCCTCCGTGGCGCTGGCGATGCTGACGCTGGTGCCGGTGCCGGGACTGGATGGAGGCCGGGTGCTGCTGCTCGCCATCGAGGCGGTGAGCGGCCGGCGCATTCCTCCGCGCGTGGAGACGGTGGCGCAGACCGCCGGGTTCCTCTTCCTGTCGATTGGCATCGTGGCCACGGCGGGCGCGGAGATCCGCCGCGCGCTGCCGTCGCCAGAGGCTCCGCCCCCTGGAGTGAAGCCCCCCGCCGTCGCCACGCCGGCTCCGGCCGCACTGGATGCGGGCGTCGTCGCGGTGGCGAGCCCCGCGCCGGTGGCGACGAAACCGGTGGCCGTGGCCCCCGCGATTCCGGATGCCGGGACGCCCGCGGCCGCTGCCGCTCCTCGGGTGCAGGACGCGGGCACGGTCGTGTCCGTCACCGCGCAGCCGGATGCGGGCTCGGCCGTGTCCGTCACCGCGCGGCCGGATGCGGGCTCAGCCGTGTCCGTCACCGCGCAGCCGGATGCGGGCGCAGCCGTGTCCGTCGCCGCGCGGCCGGATGCGGGGACGTCCGGGTCCGCCGTCGCGCCTCTGGACGCGGGGACTTCCGTGCAGCCGGCGCGCGTCGTGACGCCTTCGTCTCCCTGAGGCGTCCGCCCGCCTGCTCCACTGGCCTCCCGCCTGGGAGCGGAGCCTTTGTTGGATGGCGGGTGCCGCACGGTCGCGGTCGGCCTCAGTGATTGCACGGCCGCATGTGGGCCAATAGAAGCCCAAGGCTTCTTCCACCTCGCGCTGCCCTTCTGAGATCCGCATGCTCCAGTCCCCGTTCCCCGCCGTCCCCCCTTCCGAGGAGCGCCACTTCGCGGGCGGCGGTGAGATGGGTGAGCTGGTGCGCTCGCTGGACTGGTCCCGCACGCCGCTGGGTCCGTCACGCGACTGGCCCGTCAGCCTGAAGACGATGGTGGGCGTCGTCCTCCACAACCGGTTCCCCATGCTCATGTGGTGGGGCCCGGAGATGATCCAGGTCTACAACGACGCGTACCGTCCGGTGCTGGGCCGCAAGCACCCGGGCTCCCTGGGCGCGCCGGGTGAGAAGATCTGGTCGGAGATCTGGGACGTCGTCGGCCCCATGGCGCGGGGCGTGCTCAACGGCGGCCCCGCCACCTGGAGCGAGAACCTGGCGCTGTTCCTCAACAGCCGGGGGTTCGTCGAGGAGACGTTCCACACGTTCTCGTACAGCCCCATCCCCGACGAGCAGGGTGGCGTGGGCGGCGTGCTCGTCACCGTGCGGGAGACGACACAGGAGGTGCAGCTCGACCGGCAGCTGCGCATGCTGCGCGACCTGGCGGCCCGCTCCGCCGACACGAAGTCCCCGGAGCAGGCGTGCCACACCAGCCTGGACGTGCTCGCGGGCAACGACCTGGACCTGCCGTTCTCCCTGCTCTACCTGCTGGACGCGAACGGCGACACCGCGCGCCTCGCGGGCAGCAGCCGATTGCCCGACACCGTCCTGGCCGTGCTGCCCGCGCAGCAGTCTCTCTCCACCGAGTCCGGCACCGACTGGCCCTTCGCCGAGGCCGCCCGCACCGGCGACGCCGTCGTCGTGAAGGACCTGGGGCAGCGCCTCCACGGCCTGCCCGGAGGCCGCTGGAACACGCCGCCGTCGCTCGCCGTGGTGCGCGCCCTGACGCGGCCTGGACAGTCGCGGCCGTCCGGCTTCCTCGTGGGCGGCGTCAGTCCCCGGCGGCTGCTCGACGCGAGCTACCACGCCTTCTTCCAGGCCACCGCCGAGCAGGTCGCCGCCTCGGTCGCCAACGCGCGCGCCTATCAGGAGGAGCGTCAGCGCGCGGAGGAGCTCGCCGCGCTGGACCGCGCGAAGACGGCCTTCTTCAGCAACATCAGCCACGAGCTGCGCACGCCGCTCACGCTGCTCTTGGGTCCCACCGAGGACGCGCTCGCCAGCCCCGAGCGAACACTCCAGGGCGACTCGCTGGAGACGGTGCACCGCAACGCCGTGCGGCTGCGCAAGCTGGTCAACACGCTGCTGGACTTCGCGCGCATCGAGGCCGGGCGCGTGCGCGCCGCCTACGAGCCCACCGACCTGGCCGCCCTCTCCGCCGGGCTCGCCAGCGCCTTCCGCTCCGCCATCGAGCGCGCGGGCCTGGTGCTCGACGTGGACTGCCCCACCCTGCCGGAGCCGGCCTGGGTGGACCACGAGATGTGGGAGAAGATCGTCCTCAACCTCGTCTCCAACGCGCTGAAGTTCACCTTCACCGGCACCATCACCGTGGCGCAGGCGCTGAAGGACGGGCACATCGAGCTGCGTGTCACCGACACCGGCACGGGCATCCCCGCGCACGAGTTGCCCCGCCTGTTCGAGCGCTTCCACCGCGTCCACGGCGCCCGCGCGCGCTCCCACGAAGGCTCCGGCATCGGCCTGGCGCTGGTGCACGAGCTGGTGCGGCTGCACGGCGGCACCCTCACCGTCCAGAGTGAGCTGGAGCGCGGCACCACCTTCACCGTGCGCATCCCCACGGGCTTCGCGCACCTGCCGCCGGAGCACGTGACGTCCGCGAAGAGCCAGCGCTCGCTGCCCGCGGGCGCGGACCCCTACGTACGCGACGCGCTGGGCTGGCTCACGGAAGTGCCGCCCCCTCCGGGCGAGGACGGCGGGACGCCCCCGGCCCTCGACCCGGCGTCGATGGGCATGGAGGAGCGCGGGCGAGTGCTGCTCGCGGACGACAACGCGGACATGCGCGAGTACGTGGGCCGGCTGCTGGGTGCGCACTGGACGGTGGAGGCGGTGGCGGATGGCGAGGCCGCGCTCCAGGCCGCGCTCGCCCGGTCCCCGGACCTCATCCTGTCCGACGTGATGATGCCCCGGATGGACGGCTTCGAGCTGCTCCAGGCCCTGCGCGCGGACGAGCGCACCCGCACGGTGCCCGTCATCCTGCTGTCCGCCCGCGCGGGCGAGGAGGCCCAGGAGGAGGGCCTCACCGCGGGCGCGGATGACTACCTGGTGAAGCCCTTCTCCACGCGCGACCTGCTCGCGCGCGTCACCGCGCAGCTCACCCGTTCCCGCCTGCGCAAGCTGGAGGCCGCGCACGGTGAGCGGCTGGCGCGCATCTTCCAGCACGCGCCCGTGGGCATCGCCATCCTGCGCGGCCCGGAGCACGTCTTCGAGTTCGCCAACGAGAACTACCTCAAGCTCATCGCGCACCGGAACGTGACGGGCAAGAGCATCCGCGAAGCCCTGCCGGACCTGGCGCACCAGGGCATCTACGAATTGCTGGACGGCGTCTACGCCACGGGCGAGCCGCACATCGGCCGCTCGCTGCGCGTCGTCTTCAACGACGGCCCCAACCAGTCCGCGCGCGAGGTGTTCTCCGACTTCGTCTACCAGCCCATGAGCGACGCGAAGGGCCAGGTGGAGTCCATCATCGTGGTCGCCTTCGACGTGACGGAGCTGGCCACCGCGCGCCGCGAGGCGGAGTCCGCCAACCGCGCCAAGGACGAGTTCCTCGCGATGCTCGGCCACGAGCTGCGCAACCCCCTGGCCCCCATCCTCACCGCGCTCCAGCTGATGCGCCTGAGGGGAGAAACGGCGGCGGAGCGCGAGCGGACGCTCATCGAGCGGCAGGTGACGCACCTGGTGCGCATGGTGGACGACCTGCTGGACGTCAGCCGCGTCACCCGGGGCAAGGTCACCCTCAAGCGCGAGCGCGTCACGCTCACCGACGTGGTGGCCAAGGCCATCGAGCAGATCAGCCCGCTCATCGACCAGCGCCAGCACACGCTGGAGGTGGACCTGCCGGACCGGGGCATGGACCTGCACGGCGACCCCACGCGCCTGGCGCAGGTGTTCGCCAACCTGCTCACCAACGCCGCCAAGTACACGGAGCCGGGCGGCCTCCTGGCCGTGACGGGCACGCGCGAAGGCCGGGAGCTCGTGCTCAGCGTGCGCGACACCGGCGTGGGCATCGATCCGGAGATGCTGCCGCGCGTGTTCGACCTCTTCGTGCAGGAGCATCAGGCCCTGGACCGCTCCCAGGGTGGACTGGGGCTGGGGCTCGCCATCGCGCGCAGCCTGGTGACGCTGCACGAAGGCGCCATCAGCGCGCACAGCGCGGGCCGGGGCCGCGGCAGCACCTTCACCGTGCGCCTGCCCGCGCTGGAGGCGGAAGCCCCCGCCGCGCTGCCCACGCCGCAGCCCGGCGCGCTCATCCCCCAGGAGCCCACCGCCGTGAGCGCGCGCGTGCTCATCGTGGACGACAACCGGGACGCGGCGGACGTGCTGTCCGAGTCCCTGGAGTTCCTGGGCTGCACGACGCGCGTGTCCTACGACGGCCCCAGCGGCCTGGAGGCGGCGAAGGAGTTCCGCCCCGAAATCGCGCTCCTGGACATCGGCCTGCCGGTGATGGACGGCTACGAGCTGGCCCGCCTGCTCCGCCAGCAGGAGGAGCCCCGCCCCCTCAAGCTGGTGGCGGTGACGGGGTACGGCCAGGAGTCCGACCGCCAGCGCTCCAAGGCCGCGGGCTTCGACGCGCACCTGGTGAAGCCGCTGCACTTCGAGACGCTGGAGGCCCTGCTCAAGGAGCTGACGGGCGCCTGAGGGGCAGGCCGCCCGTCGGCCAGGGGACGTCCGGCCCCACGAAGCCGGGCCGGGCGGCCGCCAAGGCCTTATGCTCCGGCCCGACATGCCCACGCCTTCCGCGCCCTCCGCCTCCGTGGCGGACGGTGGACTCTTCTGCGAGCTGTACTGGGGCACCTCCCTGGCGGAGGCCTGGAGCTATGGCCCCGAGCTGGGCCAGGTCCACGCCGCGCCCGACGAGGCGGCCCCCCTGCCCCTCTACGGCTTCACGCTGCCGGAGGAGCCCTTCCTCCTCGCCGAGCGCACCCCGAAGGGCTGGCGCATCCACGTGCCGCCGTCCGCCCGCGTGGAGAAGCGCCTCAAGGGCAACGACTTCCAACCGGTGGGCCCCGACGAGCTGACGGGCGCGCCGGGCCGCACGGCGGTGGAGCTGCACGAGGGCATGACGCTGCGCCTCGTGGAGGGCGAGCTGAACCTGCTGGTGCAGCCGTCGGTGGTGAAGGAGCGCGCGGGGCGCTTCCTCGTGAAGGACGTGGCCTGGATCATCACGGTGGCCATCCTCTTCCTGAGCGCGCCCGTCGCCTTCCTCGTCATGGGGCCGGATCCGGCGCGCATGGCCGCGAACAACGCGCGAGCGCTGCAGGTGGCGCACGACAAGGAAGAGGCGCGGCGCAAGGCCATGGGGTTGGACAAGCCCCTCAAGCCGCTGACGGAAACCGAGCGCGCCGCGCAGAAGCAGGACGGCGGCGCGCGCGTCACCGTCCCGGCGAGCTTCGGCGTGCGCTAGGGACGCGGGCTCAGGGCCCCAGGCCCACCCAGACCTCGCCGTCCTCGAAGAACTCCTTCTTCCAGATGGGCACGTCCTGCTTGAGCCGCTCGATGGCGTACTCACAGCCCAGGAAGGCCTCCTTGCGGTGCGCGGAGGCCGCGGCGATGACGACGGCCAGCTCGCCCGGCACCAGGGTGCCCACGCGGTGCATGATGGCCAGCCGCGTCCCCGGCCACGTCCGCGCCACCTCGTCGCCAATCTCCGTGAGCTTCGCCTCCGCCATGGGCGCGTAGGCCTCGTACTCCAGCCGGAGCACGCGCCGGCCCTTCGTCTGGTCGCGCACGGCGCCGGAGAACGTCACCAGCCCGCCCGCCCCTTCCGAGGCCACCGCGTCCACGACCTCCGAGAGCTGGAGCGGCCGGCCCACCACACGGAAGAGGCGCGGCGCCCCACCGGCCACCGGCGGAATCAACGCCAGCTCCGCGTCCGGCGCCACCGGTGAGTCCAGCCCCACGAACTGCTGCTGCACCGCCACGCGCAGGTGCGGCAAGAGCGGCGCCAGCGGCGGGTGCTTCGCGGCGAGCAGCGCGAGCACGTCCGAGACGCGAGAGCCGGGTGGCACGTCCAGCGACTCGCGGGACAGGCCCGCGCGCTCGCGGGCCGCGGCGAAGTACAGCACCGTGACGGACATGGCCTGCCTCCTGCTGGCGTGTCCCTAGCGCTCGCGCAGCACGACGCGGCCCTGGAGCCGCCCGCCGCCGTCCACCGGGGAGAAGTCGAGGAACCCGTACTCGAAGGGAGTGAACTTCTCCAGGAGCGCCGACACCAGGAGCTGGCTCGCCAGGAGTTCTCCCGTGCCGACACCCGACACCGAGCGC
This sequence comes from Corallococcus sp. AB045, assembly GCF_003668895.1. NCBI lineage: Bacteria > Pseudomonadati > Myxococcota > Myxococcia > Myxococcales > Myxococcaceae > Corallococcus > Corallococcus sp. AB045. The sequence continues at coordinate 9,441 of NZ_RAWN01000041.1, read as the reverse complement.
ACCCCGGCGAGGTCCGCCCTCAGTCGCCCCATGTCCACCATCAGCGACAGGTGGCCCGGCCCGAACGCCTCCGCGCCGAAGCGCGTGCGCAGCGTCGCGCCCACGTCCCCCAGCTCGCGGCCGGTGAGCACCTCGCCGGCCTCCAGCGTGGCGCGCTCCGGGGTGAGCGAGAGCGACACCGGCTGCTCCATGAGCCGCGTGCGGAATCGCGTGGTGTTACCCTGCGCCTCCTTCTGGAAGACGAGCCCGTTGTCCTCCAGCTGCTTCTGGAGGAGCTTCAGCACCGGCTGCACGGACGCGAGCCCCGCCTCCATCACCACCGTGCCCTTGGGCGCGGGGCGCCGGTCCCGGATGAAGCTCCGGAAGAAGGCCGCCGCGTCGAAGTAGACGAGCATCGCCACGTCCCCGCGCAGCGCCTTCAGGAGCGGCTCCGCGTCCAGCCCCTGCGCGCGCCAGCGCTCCAGCGTCCGCTGCCGCCGGGGCGACTCCGGAGAGCCGAACACCAGCCGCGCCAGCTCCTCCGGAGGCACCGACAGCTGCGCCGCCGCCACCGGCCCCACCGCCGCGCGTCCCAGCAGCTGCGACGCCGGCCCCCGCGCGCCGCCCAGGAGCGGCCGGGACGAGGACAAGAAGCCGTCCAGCTCCGCCTGGTCCGCCTGCACCGCGAGCGCGCCGAAGAAGCCGCGCACCGGCATGTCCTCCTTCTCCGCCTCCGGCACCGGCGGCGCGGAGAACAGGAACACGCTGCCGTCGCGCACCTTGCCGCGCAGCTCCGCCAGGAGCGCGTTCTCGGAGATGCCCGGCCCGGACAGCGCCTCCACCTTGCGGCGCACCCGCTCCACGTCCGGGGACTCCTGCACCGCCAGCGCCTTCACCGGCTCCCCGGGCTCCGGCGCGTCCGGCGAATCCGGCACCGCGAGGTACACGTAGCCCCGGTCCGCGAACAGCAGCATGGCGTTGCCGCCGTCCACCGGCTCCACGCGTGCGCTGCCGTCCTCGCGGGGCAGCACCCGGTGGCCGGCGTCTCGCAGCTCGCGCGCCACGGCCGAGAGCGCCGCCCGCGAATCCGTCACGCCCAAGAGCGCCACCACGCCGTCGAAGTCCGGCAGCAGGAAGAAGCCGAAGCCCTCCTCGGGATCCACCTCCGAGGGACCGGGCCTCAGGCTGCGCAGGAGCAGCGGCACGAGCGGCGTGTCCGCCAGCGTCTGGCGCACGTTGCCCTCGCCCACCAGCCGCCCGTAGAAGTTCACCAACCCCTCCACGTTGCCGCGCAGGCGGGGCACCCAGAGGACCGTCTGCGCATCCTCGGGCACCGCGCGGAGCACCGGACGCGGCACCACGGTGAGCACCACCCGGGCCAGCTCCTTGTCCCCGTCCAGCGCCCGCACGGTGTAGCGGCCGGCGGTGGCCCAGGCGTGGCGGACGCCCGGCACCGTCTGGGGAGGCGTGCCGTCCCCGAAGTCCCAGGTGATGGAGGGCGCCTTCGGGGAGGTGGAGCCGAAGGCCTCCGGCACTCCCGCCTCCAGCGTGCGCTCCGGCCCCAGGTCCGCCCTCAGCCCCCGGCAGCCGGAGGCCCCCAGGCCCACGGCGGCCACGAGGAGGAGGAACGGAAGCGGGGACGGGTGCGCGCGCGGTCGGGAGGCCATGGGCCTTTCGGTTAGTAGTCCAACGCCAGACCGAACATCCAGCGCCGGCTGCCCAGGTTCAGGCCCTTGCCGCCGAAGTTGTTCACATCCGCATGCGTGTACTCGGCGAAGAGGTACGAGTGGTTCACGCCCAGGTCCGAGTCGAAGTCGCGCGCGAAGCGCGGCTCCAGCACGTCCAGGAGGAACGACACGCCGGCGGTGCCGCCCCAGCCCCACTTGCCGCCGCTGGCCTTGCTGCCCTCCACCACCTCCGTGGCGCTGCCCTTGGTCATCCACCACGGGGAGTAGATGAGGCCCAGCTTGGCGTACGGCACCAGCGGGATGCCCCAGCGGAAGGCCGCGTAGTCGAACTTGTAGAAGGCGTTGAGCTGGATGGGCAGCACCTTCAGCGCCGCCTTGTCCGCCGCCGCCGAGCCGTCATCCAGCTTGGCGTCCGCGTACTTCTCCCCGTAGCCCAGGCCCAGGCCCAGGCCCGCCGTGCCGATGCCCTGGTAGAAGAAGCGCTGGAGCTCCCCCTCGACGAGCAGCAGCGACGTGTCACCGAAGGTGTCCTCGTACGGCGTCGCGCCGTTGAGGGCCTTCTCGGTGTCGATGCGCGGCTTGTAGCCGCCCGCGCGGAAGATGACCGCACCGGTGCGCGGAGAGCGCGTGGGGATGGTCACCTCCTGCGCCACCGCCGGTACCGCCAAGAGAAGCGCCGCGACTCCCAGGCCCACAGCCGTGCTGCTCATGACACCTTCCTCCGAGACGACAGCCAGATGCCCAGGGCGGCCAGCACCGCACCACCCGCGATGCCGCCGCCAGCAGCGGCACACCCGCCGCGCTCCTGACCGCCATCTTCCACATACTGATCGAACAAACCATTGCTCTTCACGGGCGTCGCATCCACCTGGGCGGACCCACCGCTCACGTTGCCCGCGGCGTCGATGATGGTCGCCTGGAGCCGGTACGTCACGCCATTCGTGAGGCCGTTGACGACGACGTTGCCCTCGCCGGACGCCTTGGTGACGCGCGTCACCGGCCCCGTGGTGCCCTCCAGCGCCAGCGCGCCCACCAGCCCCTGCCCGCCGTCCTCCGTGCCCGCGTCCACGTCCGTCCCGGCATCGACGTCCGTGCCGGCATCCTCATCCGTCCCGGCGTCATCCGAGCCCACCGTGGCCACCCTCGCCGCCTCCACCACGACGGTGGAGTTCGCCTCCGCGCCGTCCACCTGCACCGACAGCGCCGAGTCCCGGACGATGACCTTGCCGATGCTGGGCGTGTTGGGCGGCTGCGGGTCGTACTTCACCACGAAGGGGGGGCTGCCCACGTTGGAGAAGGTCTCCTGGCAATCGAACCCCAGGCTGCCGCCCAGCCGCCGCGCGGACGCGCACAGCTTGAAGGAGATCTCCGTGTCCTGGGTGTCGCACGTCGTCACGGTGCCCGCGTCCGCGCTGCCGCCGCGCGCGGCGAGCGCATCCGCCACGGTGAAGCGCACGACACCGCTCGTCGGGTCGGACGTGTCGACCGAATCCAGGAGCAGGTCCGTGGCCGCGGGCCGCGTGCCGCAGGACCCCGTGGTCACGTAGATATAGATCGAGTCATCACAGGCGTTCCCGTTGCGCTGCCAACTGAAGCGGCGCTCCTGGCCACATTCACTCTTGGGCACCGTGACGGTGTTGTTCGTGGCGGTGGATGAGCTCGTGAACTGCACCGTGGGCCCCGTCTGGGCCACGGCCGTGGACGCGAAGAGCAGGAGGCCAATGAAGGGAAGGCGCATGGATGGGCTGGAAGCTAGCAAGGGCGGGGCCACCCTCAAGCCCCGACCGGACGGCCTGTTTCCCAAGGAAAACCCCGGGTTCGCGCGCCAAACAGGCAAGGCGTCCCCGGGGGCTTTGCCAAAATGTCAGGCGGGGCGTTCCGCCAGCTTGAGGCCCGCGTCCACCAGGTGGGCAGCGGCCCGGCCGGCGTTGTCCACGGACGCGAAGAGCGTCACCCACTCCGGGGCCTGGGGGAAGGCGCGCACCCGGCCCACGTGGACGGCCGGGTCGCTCATCACCAGCATGGGCATGGGGTAGACGCGCTCGCCGGGGACATCCAGCACCTTGAGGGACGGGGACGTCTTCAGCGCGGCGCGCACCTGCTCCACCGGGCCCGGCTTCTTCAGCTGCACGTTCACGGTGAGCCCGTGGCCGTGGAAGGTGGGCACCTGCACGGCGGTGCCGGCCAGGACGGGCGTCTCACCCAGGGCGGAGAACAGGCGCGCGGCCTCCAGCGTCCAGCCGCCCTCCTCTTCCGTCCACGGGCTGTTCACCATGAAGCCGCCCACCTGGGGCACCAGGTTGAAGCCCACGCGGTGCGGGAAGGCCTGCGGCTCCGGCTCGCGGCCGGAGAGGAGGTCCGCGGTCTGCTTCTCCAGTTCGGAGATGCCGCGCACGCCCGCGCTGGAGGCGCCCATCAGCGCCGTCACCTGCGCGCGCACCACGCCGAACGCGCGGCGCAGCGGCTCCACCAGGTGCACGGTGGCGCTGGTGACGATGCCCGGCAGGCTCACCACCCGGCCCTTGAAGCTGAAGCCCGGCCCCAGGGCCTCCGTGTTGAAGCCCGGGAGGATGAGCGGCACGTTGCCGTCGCCGCGGAAGGCGCTGCTTGCGTCCACCACCCACGCGCCCGCGGCCTGCGCGGCCGGAGCCAGCGTGCGGGACGCTTCCGCCGGTGTGGCCAGCAGCACGACGTGGATGCCCCGGAAGGCCTCCGCCGAGGCCCGCTCCACCTCCAGCGTGTCCTCGCCGTACTCCACCTCCAGGCCCTTGGAGCGCTCCGAGCCGAAGGCCCGCACCTGCTCCATGGGCACGTCGCGCGCGTACAGGTTCGCCAGCACCTCGCGGCCCACCACGCCCGTGGCGCCCACCACGGCAATCCGAAGGTTCTCTCTCATGACGGGCTCCTTTACGTCAGCGCCTCCGCCCACGCGAGCACGACGAAGCGCCCTTGAGGCGGAGGCCTCAGTCTTCCTTCAACCGCGCCGTGGGCGCGGGGCCCGGCAGCGGCGGGAACTTCGGATTGCGCTCCGGTTCGGAGGCGCGGACGTAGTGCGGCTCCAGGGCGAAGAGCGCCTGTTGCGAATAGGCCTCCGGCAGCCTCGCCAGCCGCCCCACCTCCACCGCGGACGGGAAGGCCGGGCCGGACAAGAGCCGGTGCGGCGCGACGCCGTGCTTCTCCAGCGCCTGGCGGTAGTCCGCGAGCGCGGGGCCCAGGGCCACGGCCTCCGGTTCGGCCGCCATGCGCCGCGCGACCTCTTCCGGCGACATGGCCGTCTCCGGCTCCAGCGCCTCCACGGTGAAGCCCACGCGGCGGTAGGCGCCCAGGTAGAGGTCGTCCTTGCGCGCCACGGCGAGGCAGAACAGGGGCACGCCCTCCGGCCCCTCCAGCGCCACCGCCGCCAGCGACGACGCGCCGGCCACCTTGAGGCCCGTGGCGTACGCCAGCGCCTTCACCGTGGCCAGGCCGATGCGCAGGCCGGTGAACGAGCCCGGCCCCAGGCCCACCGCCAGCCCCTCCAGGTCCTTCAGCTTCAGGCCGTGACGCTGGAGCAGGTCCCCGACGACGCCGGGAAGCGCCTCGCTCTGCTTGTCCGGCGGCGGCACCACCACGTGCTCCACGGCGCGCACGGCGTCCCCCTGGCGTTCCACCAGGGCAAGCGACAGCGTCAGCGTGGAGGTGTCCAGCGCGAGCAACACGGGCGACATCCCTTCTTTCGTTTCAAGGCACTCAGGCCGGAACGGCCCAGAACTCCACCGGCACCTGCGACACGCGGTCGCTGCCGCACCGGTACAGCCGCACGCGAGCCAGGCCCTTGTCCAGCATGCCCAGCTGCTTCGCCGCGGCCTTCGATACATCGATGATGCGGCCGTCCACGAAGGGGCCGCGGTCGTTGACGCGCACCTCCACCTCGCGGCCGTTCTCCATGTTCATCACCTTCACGCACGCCCCGAAGCGCGCCGTGCGGTGCGCGGCGGTGAGGGCGTTCTGGTTGAACCTCTCCCCGCTGGCGGTGGGCCGGCCGTGGAGGCCGGGACCGTAGAAGGACGCGATGCCCTCACCCAGGTAGTTGCGCGGCATCTTCTCCCGGCGCGTCACCTTCGCGCCTTCGCCACCACCGGAAGGGGTCTCCGGCGGCTGGGGCTTCGCCGCGCGCTGCGCGCAGCCAGCGAAGAATCCCATCCCCAGCAGCAGGAGCGCGGTCCGTCCTCGCATCATCACCTCGTTAGCGGGTCACGTCGTTGGTCACGGCCAGCAGCATGAGCAGGATGAGCAGCGCCAGTCCCACCATGTTCGCCACTTCGCGCACGCGCACGGGGATGGGGCGGCGGCGGATGCCCTCCCACGCGGCGGACAGGAGGTGGAAGCCGTCCAGCACCGGGATGGGCAAGAGGTTCATCACGCCCAGGTTGATGGAGATGATCGCCATCAGGTTGAGGAAGCTGTCCAGGCCCTGCTCGGCGCTCTTCGCGGCCAGCTGGTACATCATGATGGGGCCGCCAATCGTGCTGGGCGACACCTTGCCCACGAACAGCCCGCCCAGCACCTGCACCATCTGCCCGACAATCTTGGGGACGATGAGCGCGGCCTCCTTGAAGGCGGCGGCCGGGCCCAGGTCGATGGTCACCTTCTCCACCGGCGGCAGGTCCGCGCTGCTGTAGCTCCACGGGCGCACGCCGAACACCAGCGGGGCGCTCGTCTGGCCGTAGTCGTCGCGCGTCTTGAGCGGCGCCTGCGCCAGCTGCTGCGTGCGCTCGCCCTGGGCACCGCGCCAGGTGAGCGTGAAGGGCTGGGCCTGCAGGCCGTTGAGCACCGTCGCCAGCTTGTTGAAGGACTTCAGCGGCGTGCCGTTGATGGCGACGATGCGGTCGCCCGGCACGATGCCCGCGCCTTCCGCCACGCTGCCAGAAGCCACGCTCGCCACGTAGAGGTCCACGGCCTCCGCGCCCAGCGCCGCCGCGCCCTCGCCGGGCTGACGCGGCAGGGACACCTTCACCACTTCCGGCAGCCGGCCGGTGACGGCGCCCACGTCCACGGGGGCCAGGCGCGCCACGCTCAACTCCATGGGGGTGCCTTCCGGCACCTTGGCCACCTCCCGGTAGAGGGCGGCCTCGTCCTGCACGTGCACGCCGTTGACGGACAGCACGCGGTCGAAGCTCTTGAGGCCCGCGGTGGCCGCGGGGGACGTCGCCGGCACACCCACCACCGGCGGCTGCGGGTAGGGGCTCACGCCAATCATCCCGCGCTCGATGGTGTCCACCGGAGACACCTCCGAGCTCTTCTCCGGCGTCACCTCCACCACCTGCTGCTTCCCGTCGCGCTCCAGGGTGATGGGGACGGGGCGGTTGAACTTGCCGACGAACGCGTCGCGCATGTCGTCGAAGGTGCGGACCGGCTCGCCCTCCACGGACAGGATGCGGTCACCGGGGCGGACGCCCGCGGCGGCGGCGGCCATGTCCGGCGACACCATGCCCACGCGCGTGGACAGCGTCTCCTGGGGCCCCAGGAAGACGAAGAAGTAGACGAAGATGGGGAACAGCAGGTTGAAGGCCGGGCCCGCCAGGACGATGAGCCCGCGCTTCCAGGGCGGCTGCGCCAGGAAGCCGCGCGCGGCCTCTTCCGGCGGGAGCTCTTCGTGCGGAAGGTCTCCGGCCATCTTCACGAAGCCGCCCAGGGGCAACAGCGCCACCTGGTACTCCGTCTCACCCTTGGTGAAGCCGATGATCTTCGGACCGAACCCGATGGAGAACTTGAGGACCTTCACCCCGCAGGCCTTGGCCACGAGGAAGTGGCCAAGCTCATGCACCGTGACGAGCACGCCCAGCAGGAGGATGAAGTACCCGAGGTTCAGGAGCATGGCCGGAAGAGTAATCGCGGCCCCCGGGACGGACAACGCACAACGCAAGCCGCAAGGCGGGCGGCCAGGCGCGAAATCAGGCACTTACGGCAGCAGGTGCCTCACGAACTGCACATAGACGAACACCAGCGGCGCATTGAAGATGAGCGCGTCGATGCGATCCAGCACGCCGCCGTGTCCGGGAATGAGCTTTCCGGAGTCCTTCACGCCGTAGGCGCGCTTGAGCATGGACTCGCAGAGGTCACCCACGGGGCCCAACAGGCCACCCGCGATGCCCAGCACCACACAGTCCCACACGGTGAAGATGGGGAAGAAGCCGAGCTTGGCGACGAACATGCCCAGCACGGAGCCGACCATGCCGCCGAAGAAGCCCTCCCACGTCTTGTTCGGGCTCACCGCGGGGTAGAGCTTGTGCTTCCCCAAGAAGCGGCCGGCGAAGTACGCCAGCGTGTCGTTGGCCCAGGTGATGGTGAGCGCGCAGATGACCCACGCGTGCCCTTCCGGCAAGAGGCGCAGCGCGGACAGCGCGGTGAGGCCAATGGAGCCGTAGAGGAAACCCGTGACGAGGTGCGCGGCCCGGGTGGGCGCCTCCGCGAGCACGCCCCGGAACAGGTTGTAGATCCACGCGAAGAAGAAGAAGACGGACGTCAGCCAGAAGGCCGCCTCGCCGGTGCGCGCGGCGTCCCGCAGCGGCAACAGCGGCATCACGAAGGCGAAGGCCATGCCCACCCAGGCGGCGGCGCCCAGGCGCTTCTGCGTGATGAGGTAGTACTCGCCGGCGCACACGGCCGCGGCGGCACCCAGGAGGATGGCGCTGGAGTACCCGCCCAGGAACAGGAGCAGGAGCACCAGCGGCAGGAGGGTGACGCCTGTGACAACGCGGATGAGGAGGTTCTTGTTCTTCTCGTTCACGCCTTGGCCCGCTGGGGGGTGTCGTCCCGGTTGACCTGGGCGGACGTCAGACCGAAGCGCCTCTCGCGGCCCTGGTACTGCGACAGGCAGCGGAGGAACTCGTCGGTGCGGAAGTCGGGCCACAGGGCGTCGGTGAAGCACAGCTCGGCGTACGCCAGTTGCCAGAGCAGGAAGTTGGAGATGCGCTGCTCGCCGCTGGTGCGGACGATGAGGTCCACCGGCGGCAATCCCGCGGTCCACAGCCGGGACTCCAGGTCGTCCGCGTCCAGGCGCGCGGGGTCCAGCTCGCCGCGGGCCGCCGCTTGCGCCAAGTCGCGAGCGGCGCGCAGCAGCTCCTCGCGGCCGCCGTAGGAGAGCGCCAGGGTGAGCACCATGCCCGTGTTGTGGGCGGAGTCCGCCCGGAGGCGCTCCAGGGGCTCGCGGACGTAGCGGGGCAGCTTGTCCACCTCGCCAATGGCGTTGAGGCGGATGCCGTTGTCCAGGATTTCCGCGCGCTCGGACTCCAGGTACTCGCGCAGCAGGTCCATGAGGCCGGCGACCTCTTCCGGCGGGCGGGCCCAGTTCTGGGAGGAGAAGGCGTAGAGGGTGAGGGCCTGGACGCCGACGCGGCGGGCGGTGCGGGTGACTTCCCGGACGCTCACGCTGCCCTCGCGGTGTCCCTCCAGCCGGGGCTGGCCGCGAAGCTCCGCCCAGCGGCCGTTGCCATCCATGATGATGCCCACGTGGCGAGGGAGCGGCCGGGTCTTGACCTGGAGCTCGAGAGCGGTGGGCAACACTGTGGGAGGGCGATCCATGAAGCCGCGCACCCTAGCGGCGGCGCCGCGTCGCGTCCACGGGCGCGTGGCCGCCCGGTCCCCCTCCCTGGGTGGGCGGTCGTCTGGCGGGGTTGAACGGTTCATGAGGGGACACGAGCCCGGCTAGAGTGGTCTTCCATGAAAACTCCTCATGGGTGTCCCTCCTTCCGGGTGCTCGGCGGGCTGCTTGGGTTCTGGGTGTTGGGGGTTG
>NZ_RAWN01000040.1:0-57957 GCF_003668895.1 Corallococcus sp. AB045 | reverse complement strand
ACATCCCGCTCCTCAGCCAGATTCCGTCCGAGGACGAAGACGAGGACGCCCAGGAGCTCGGCGCCGGGCCCGTGGAGGCCACGAGCGTCATCGCGTGGGAAGCGCCTCCCGGCCGCATGGACCCCGTGCGCCGCATCCACCGCGCCGGCCGTCCCGAAGGCACCGTCTCCGGCCCGGCCCCCACGCGGCCCCAGGCCGGAGGCCGCCCCACCGTCGGCTCCACCGAGACCCGCGAGACGCCCGCCGCCGTCCCGGACGCCGCGCCCCCCGCGGACGCCACCTCCGCGGAGCCGCTCGTCTTCAAGCTCGTGCGGGAGAGCCCGCTCGACCCGAAGCCCTACCGCGGCCTCGTGGACCACTTCGACCAGCGCGGCGACGGCACCCGCGCCGCGCTCATGCGCGAGCTCGCGGACTCCCTGGAGGGCCGCGACGTCCCAGCGCCCCGCGTGCAGCGCACGCCCCTCACCAACCAGGAGCGCGCCGGCCTGCGCCACCCGGGCCTGCGCACCCCGTCCGGGGAGCTGCTCGCGTGCGTGGGCATCGCGCTGTGCCGGCTGTTCCCGTCGCCCGCGCGCATCGCCAACACCACGGAGCCCCTACGCGCCTCCTCCGGCCCGGGCGCCGCCGCCGTGCTCGACGCGCTGAACGGCGCCGCGCGCCTCCTGGGCGTACCCCTGCCGGAGCTTGTCGCGGGCGACGACGACAGCGCCAACATCACCCCGCTGCACACCAGCGCCCCGCGCCTCGTCGTGGGCCGGCTCCTCGTGCAGCAGCCCCCCACCAACGCCGAGCTGCGCTTCCACGCCGGCCGCGCGCTGTTCTCGCTGTCACCGGACCTGCTCGCCCTGCGCGCCCTGCGCAAGGACCACCTGCTGCGCGCGCTCGCGCTGCTGTCCTCCGTCCTCAAGAACCCCAAGGACGCCGGCGACGACGCCCGCGTGGTGCGCGAGTCCCTGTCTCCCAAGGCCCTGGAGCGCGCCGCCCTCCTGATGGAGCCCGGCACCCGGGACTTCGACGCGAGCCTGCTCGTCGCCGCCGCGCGAGACTCCGCCAACCGCGCGGGGCTCGTCGCCTGCGGAGGCCCCGGGCCCGCGCTCACCGTGCTCCGGGCCCGCCGCCCCAACGACTCGGAGCTGGAGGAACTGGTCCGCTTCGCCGCCTCCGAGCGCTACCTCGCCCTGCGGGACGCCGCCGAAGCCGGCCGCGGCCGTTAGAGCGGCTTCGCCTGGAAGCGCCTCAGTTCACCAGCAACCGCAGCGTGAGCGACAGCACGCGCCCGTTCAGCCCGCCCAGGTCGTGCTGGTACGCCAGGTCCACGCCGCCGCCCCCGGGCGACAGGAAGCCCGCGCCCACCGTCACGCGCGAGATCTTCTGGAAGCCGTCGTACGTGTAGCCCGCGCGCAGCGGAATCGTCTGGTCGAAGATGTACTCCGCGCCGGTGTTGTACGTGAGCACCGTCGAGTCGCGCGTCTCGAAGTCCCCGCGCACGTCGAACGCCACCACCACCACCTGCCCCACGTAGCCCGCGTGCGCGGAGAAGTAGCGCGTCAGCTCCACGTTCTCCGTGTCGATGAGGTTGTTCCCCGACACTCCCAGCGTCAGCTGCTCGCTCAGCCGCACCAGGATGCCCGCGTCCATCGTGATGGAGTTGGCGAAGCGCGACTGGCCATTCAGCCGCAGGTAGTGCCCCGATAGGCCGATGAGCAGCGACTGCCCCAGGGGTATCGCCGCGCCCAGCGTGCTCAGGTTCGCGGACGTGCGCCCCCCGCCGCGCCCCAGCGAAAGCCAGTGGTAGTCCACGCCCAGCGCCAGCCGGCCGCTGCTGGAGTCCGTCAGGTTGATGCCCAGGAAGCCCTCCTTGTTACGAGGGTCGTACGCACCCGTGCCCTCGATGCGGTAGGCCGGGTACAGCGCCATCGCCGCCGGATTGCCCAGGAGTGCATCCGCACCCAGGCCCGTGGCCCGGAAGGCGCCGCCCATGCCCTGGGACCGTGCATTCGCGATGTTGCGCAGCTCATCGGCCCGTTCGGTCGTGGCGGCTCGGGCGAGGAAGGGGACCACGGAGAGCGTCAACGACAGGGCGGCGGCGATGGCACGGAGCGGCATGGCACCGGGGAATCTATCCGGCTTGCTGGGGTTCTGGGCCACCAATAGATTCCCCGCCCCATGTCCTCTCCTGACACGAAGGCAGCGAAGCTCATCCGCAAGTGCGTCATCCCCGCCGCCGGCCTGGGCACCCGTTTCCTCCCGGCCACCAAGGCCGTGCCGAAGGAGATGCTGCCCATCGTCGACACGCCCACCCTCCAGTACATCGTGGAGGAGGCCGTCGCCGCGGGCATCGAGGACGTCGTCGTCATCAACGGCCGCGGCAAGGGCGCCATCGAGGACCACTTCGACATCGGCTTCGAGCTGGAGACCACGCTGCGCGCCCGCGGCAAGACGGCGGACGCGGACAAGCTGCGCGCCATCGCGAACCTGGTGCGCATCATCAGCGTGCGTCAGAAGGAGCCGCTCGGCCTGGGCCACGCGGTGCTGTGCGCCAAGAGCGTCATCGGCGACGAGCCCTTCGGCGTCCTCCTGGGCGACGACATGATCGACTCGGAGGATCCGGGCATCGGCCAGCTCGCGCGCATCTACCAGCAGCACCAGAAGGCCGTCATCGCGCTGATGGAGGTCCCCGACAGTGAGACGCACATGTACGGCATCGCCGCGGGCAAGGACCTGGGCAACGGCGTCATTCAAATCGACCACGTGGTGGAGAAGCCCAAGAAGGGCACCGCCCCGTCGAACCTGGCGGTGATTGGCCGCTACGTGCTGCCCCCGTCCATCTTCCCCATCCTGGAGAAGCAGACCACGGGCGTGGGCGGGGAAATCCAGCTCACGGACGGCCTGGCCACGCTCCAGAAGACCGAAGGTCTGCTGGGCTACAAGTTCCAGGGCCAGCGCTACGACGCCGGTGACAAGGTGGGTTACCTCAAGGCGAACATCGCCTATGCGCTCAAGCGCCCCGACCTGCGCGGAGGGCTCCTGGAGTACCTGCGCGAGGTCGTCAAGACGGAGAAGCCGTGAAGCGTCTCATCGCTGTATCCGCAGTCCTCGTGTCCCTCGCCGCCGGCGCCTACGTGCTGCCCGGCGGCTCCATCCTGCGGCGCATGGCCACCGCGCGGGAGGAGAAGCGCCTGTCGGCCTTCCGCGTGGAAGGCTCCGTCATCTTCTCCTCCACGGGTGTGGCGGAGGCGGGGGCCGCCCTCAACGTCCCCACGGACCGCCCGGAGCTCCAGGGTGACGGCGTGCTGTCCGCGAAGATTCCGGGCCGCTGCCGCTTCGACGCGAGCTCGCCGGACAGCAGCCTCAAGTCCTCCACCGTGCAGGTCTCCGGCAAGAAGCGCGTGGAGGGCAAGGAGATGCCTGCCGTCTCCGTGCTGGTGGCCCAGGTGTGCGCCATCCTCGCGCAGGACGCGGGCAGCGTGCAGGACACCAAGCTCGCCCAGGAGGCCTACCTCCAGGGGCTGGGCGTCAACACCAAGGTCACGTCGCTCGCGCGCTTCGGCGGTGAGGTGGCCTTCGTCCTGGGAGACCCCGCGGAGGGCAAGCCCCAGTTCTGGGTCTACAAGGACGCCTTCCGGCCCGCGCGGCTGCGCTACTCGGACGCGTCCGGGGCGGCCTGGGACGTGCGCTTCCTGGACTACGCCTCGCCGGCCACCGGCGACTGGATGCCCCGCACGGTGGAGGTGTGGAAGGCGGGCCAGCGCGTGGTGCGCTTCACCGCCCTCAAGGCGGACAACCGCTCGGCCGTGCCGGACGCGCTCTTCAAGTAGCGGCGCGCTTCGATTCGCTTGCGGCGGGCGGGGCTGACGGTGAAAGTCCCGCCCGTTCCAGGACCGGGATATCCCCGGTTCCCGGCGCGGAGGCGATTCGCATGAAGCTCCATGGCAACCCGATGAGCACGTGTACCCGCAAGGTCCTCACCGTCCTGGCGGAGAAGGGCCACGAGGTCGAGTTCATCAACATCGACCTGCAGAAGGGCGAGCAGAAGTCGCCCGCGCACGTGGCGCGCCAGCCCTTTGGCGTGGTGCCCGCGCTGGAGCTGGACGACGGCTTTGTCATGTACGAGTCGCGCGCCATCAGCCGCTTCCTGGACCGCACCCTGCCGGGCCCGTCGCTGACGCCCGCGGACCCCAAGGCCTACGCGCTGATGGAGCAGTTCATCGGCGTGGAGCAGTCCTACTTCTCCGGCCCGGCGATGAAGATCGTCATGGAGCGCTTCCGGGGCACCAACAACGAGGAGAACATCGCCAAGGGCCGCGAGGGCCTGAAGCGTCCGCTGGAGGTCCTCGACGCGGCGCTGGCGACCCGGCCGTACCTGGCGGGCAATGACTTCACGCTCGCCGAGGTCTGCTTCGCGCCGTACATGGAGTACCTCTTCGTCATGGGGGAGAAGGACACCGTGGCCCCGTACAAGAACGTGATGGCCTGGTGGGACCGCGTGTCCAACCGCCCGTCCGTGAAGAAGGCCGCCGGCCGCTAGCCCGCCCGCTCGTCCCTCTTCCCCGCAGGCCACCCGGGCCTCTTCCGCACCCTGTCTTCCAGGGTCGGGAGGGGCCCTTCGTGTTTCCAGGGCACCGGGGATGTCAGACGCCCGGGGCACAGTGGATCCCGGGTGCAGGACGGGCGGGCCGGGGAACTGGCGGCAAGAGGTCGGTCATGGAGCAAGAGCACTTCGCGCTGGGTGGTTTTCCTCGGGCACAGGCAGAGGCCCCCTCTCGCGGTTCCATTCCGTTGCGGACGCGGCGTACGGATGTGGGAAGGGAAGTGTCGCAGCGGGAGCACGCCGCTACAGTGCGCCCCGTCGTGAGCGCCACTCCCGCCCAACTTGCCTCTGTCGCCGTAGGCCGTCCCGTGCGCGGGGAGTTCACCTACCTGGTGCCGGAGGCGCTCGGGGAAAAGCTCGCCCCGGGGCAGCGCGTGCTCGTGCCCTTCGGCCGGGGCATGGCGCTGGGCTTCTACCTGGGGCCCGCGAACGCGCCGGTGGAAGGCGGCGTGCGGCTCAAGCCCATCCAGCGCGTGCTGGAGGACTCGCCGTCCCTGCCCAAGGACCTCATCGCGCTCCTGCGCTTCACCGCGGAGCACTACCGCTACCCGCTGGGCGAGGTCATTCGCGGCGCGCTGCCGCCGGGCCTCTCCACCGCGGTGGATGAGAAGGAAGCGAAGCCGGACATCCAGTTCTTCGTGGAGGCGCTCATCACGGAGGTGCCTCCGCAACTGGCTCGCGCCCCGGCGCAGGCCGCGGTGCTCCAGTACCTCCTGGCGGTGGGCGGACGCGCGCCGCTGGACGAGGTGACGCACGCCATCCCCGGCGCGCGCGAGACGCTGAAGAAGCTGGCCACGCGCAAGTTCGTGAAGTGGGTGGAGGTGACGCTCCAGCCCGGCGTGCGCGAGGGCCTGGTGCAGAACCGCCCGGACCGCCTCACCCCGGAGCAGGCCCTGGCGGTGAAGGAGTTGCAGGGCGCTGTCGACGCGGGCGGCTTCCAGCCGTACCTCCTGCACGGCGTCACCGGCAGCGGCAAGACGGAGGTGTACCTGCGCGCGGTGGAGCACACGCTCGCGCGCGGCCTGGGCAGCCTGGTGCTGGTGCCCGAAATCGCGCTCACGCCGCAGCTGGTGGGGCGCTTCCGCAGCCGCTTTGGCGGCGACGTGGCGGTGCTGCACTCGGGGCTGAAGGACCGCGAGCGGCTGTTCCACTGGCAGGCGTTGCGCAAGGGCACGGTGAAGATCGCCGTGGGCGTGCGCTCGGCGGTGTTCGCGCCGGTGGAGCACCTGGGGCTCATCGTCGTGGACGAGGAGCACGACCCGTCCTTCAAGCAGGACGAGAAGCTGCGCTATCAGGCGCGCGACCTGGCGGTGGTGCGCGGCAAGCAGGCCAGCGCGGTGGTGGTGCTGGGCTCCGCGACGCCTTCGCTGGAGACGCTCCAGAACACGCGCTCCGGCCGCTACAAGCTGATTGAGCTGAAGAACCGCGTGGACGACCGGCCCATGCCCACCATCAACCTGGTGGACCTGCGCGTGGAGCGTCCGCGCGAGGGCCAGGTGACGGAAGAGGCGCCCATCTTGAGCCCGCAGATGCTCCAGGCCATGGAGGAGACGGTGGCCAAGGGGCAGCAGGTCATCCTGTTCCTCAACCGCCGCGGCCACAGCACCATCCTCCTGTGCGAGGTGTGCGGCCTGTCGCTCAAGTGCCAGGACTGCGACGTGTGCATGACGCACCACCGCTCGCAGAACCGGGTGGTGTGCCACTACTGCGGCGTGGCCTTCCCGGTCCCGGACAGCTGCCGCGAGTGCACCGGCCCGCTGCTCAAGCTCGGCATCGGCACGGAGCGTGTGGAGGCGGAGGTCCTGGAGCGGATGCCGCACGCACGCGTAGCGCGGCTGGACCGGGACTCCGCGACGAGCGCGGAGAAGCTGACGGAGCTGCTGGCCTCCTTCGCGCGGCGGGAGCTCGACGTGCTGGTGGGCACCCAGATGGTGGCCAAGGGGCACGACTTCCCGGGCGTGACGCTGGTGTGCGTGGTGATGGCGGACACCTCCCTGGCGATTCCCGATTTCCGAGCCGCTGAGCGGACCTTCCACCTGTTGACCCAGGTGGCGGGGCGCGCGGGGCGTGGGAAGGACCCGGGGCGGGTGTTGGTGCAGACCTACAATCCGGACGCGGAGCCGGTGAAGCGGATGCTGGCGCACGACTTCGACGGGTTCTCCAAGCAGGAGCTGGAGTGGCGCAAGGCGTTGGCCTATCCGCCCTTCGCGCGCATGGCGTCCGTCCGGCTGGAGGGTGAGCACCCGGAGCAGACCGCGGGTGTGGCTCGGTTCCTGGGGAACCTGGTGGGACGACACATGCCGCCGGCGTCGGCGGGGGTGCGCCTGTTGGGGCCGGCCCTGGCGCCCATTGCCCGCATCCGGGGCAAGACGCGCTGGCAGTTGCTCCTGAAGGCGCCGACGCATGCGGCGCTCGCCCCACTGCTCGCCCGGTTGGAGGCGGCGTTGGCGGATGTGCCCAATGGGGTGAAGGTCGTCATCGACGTGGATCCCGGGGCCATGCTGTAGACTCCCTGGCTCCCCCATGGGCGCCTCGGTCCTCCTCGTACACGACGATATCGCCACCATCGCCGCCGTCCGGCGACTGCTGTCCCGCGAAGGGCACGAGGTCATCCTCGCGACCTCCGCGGCGGACGCGCTCATTGCATTCGGGCATCACCTGCCGGAGCTCATCGTGCTCGCACCGAGCGTGGAGAGCGACCGCGGGCGCGTGGTGTTGGAGGAGCTGGTGCAGCACCCGGAAGGCCACAAGGCTCGGGTGCTGCTGCTGAGTGAGCCCATCGAAGGCTTCAGCGCGCCGGTGGCGCCGCTGCCCCTGGACGGGCCGAGCTTCGTGACGCTGGTGGACACGTTGATCCGCGCGCCGGCGGAGGCGGATGGCTGGCGCGTGGTGGAGAACCGGACGCTGCAGGAGCCGGCGAAGGGGAGCGCCCCGGCGGCGGACGAGGCCTGGCATGCGACGGCGCCGCGCTCGGTGGGCGGGGACCCCGCGCTGGCGAACGCGCTGTTCGGGGACCTGGCGCCGCTGAACCAGACGGACTGGGAAGTCGCGGCGATGACGCGCGAGGAGCGCAGCGCGCACGCCGTGCACCAGCAGCGCGAGCGCAGCACCCACCTGGCGATGAACGCCGCGCTGGAGCAGGCGCACCTGGAAGTGGAGACGGAGGCGATCGCCTCCATCGACTCCGCGCTGACGGTGGGCACGAAGTCGCAGTGGGCCGGGGCGGCGGAGGAGGGTGACTCCGGCGAGGCATGGGGCGAGGAGGATCCGGACGCGAGCGTCGGCAGTGAGTGGGACGCGGAGCCGCCGAACGCGGAAGGGGTGGACGAGGGCCGTCCACCGGAAGCGCGCACCACGTTGCGCTTTCCGTTCCCGAACGAGGAGGGCGAGGAAGAGGCGCCCGCCGAGGGGCAGCTCGCGTTCCGTGAGGAGCGGCTCACCCCGCCGGGGCTGAAGCCGGTGAAGCCCGCGCCAAAGCTGGGGGACGAGGGGTTCTTCGACGTCGACTCGGACGAGGAGGCGAAGGCGTCGGAGCCGGAGGGCTCGGAGCCGTTGGCGTGGAAGGAGCTGGAGCCGGATCCGGAGCTGGAGGCGCGTGCGTCTCCGGGCGGCGTGGAAGACTCCGACGAGACGGACTTCGGTTCGGTCGCGGACGACGTGGCGGCGGAGGAGCGGGCCGCGGCGGCGGGTGGGGCGGAGGAGGACGCGCCCTCGGAGCCGACCGCGGAGGAGCTGGCGGCGGCGGGCCTGTCGAACTGGGACGTGCTGGAGGCGGACCTCAAGGCCTCCGCCGAGGCGCGCGAGCAGGAGGATGAGGAGTCCTCCTCGGACGCCGCGAAGCCGGTGGGTTCGGACTGGTTCGACTCCGAGACCGTCGAGGAGGCGAAGTCGGAGGGCTCCAAGCCCCTCCAGTGGGCGGAGTCGTCGGGCACCGCGAGCCCGACGGATGCGGCACGCGCGAAGATTGATGACGCGAAGCCGGGCAAGGAGGCGTCGCGTCCGGATGAGGCCAAGGAGTCGCGCGATGGAGGAACGGCGGACAGCGCCGCGCCGCGCGTGAACACCGAGAGGCCGCTGCGTGTCGCGGCCCGTGTCCCGCTGCGCTCGTCGGGCAAGAGCAGCGCGGGTGTCGTGGCGAGCGTGGGTGTCTCGTCCGCGAGCCCAGGCGATGCAGCAGGAGCGGGTGGAAGCGCCGCGGCCTCGGGCAATGCGGCAGGCGCGGGAGGCAGCGCCGCGGGCCTGAGCGACAAGTCCGGTGCTTCGGCAACGGGCGGCACCTCCACGCGTCCGGGCACCGAGTCCGGAGTGGGCGATGCGGCACGTGCAGGTGTCACCTCGCTTCCTGACAATGCGTCGGGTGCTGTTGTCGCGGCAGGAGCAGGGGGCTCCTCCGCGAATCCGCGCGACGGAGCCGCGGATGCAGTTGGTGCCTCGTCGCGCGAGAACGCCCGGCTGGAAGTCCAGGCACAGTCTTCGCCGCTGCAGGTGCCCGGAGGATTGCAGCGGGCGAACAAGACGCGCACGCAGGAGCAGGAGCCCCCCGCTCCAGCGCGCCCGGACGCGGCCGAGCCGTCGTCGGAGCTCGCCGCGGAGCTGGAGTCACTGCGCGAGGAACTCGCGCTGGCCCACGCCGCCATCGAGGAGGCGGAGGCCCGGGCCGCGGACGCGGAAGCCCTGGCCGAATCGGAGCAGTCGCTCCGCGTCGAGCTGGAAGAGCGCATCGCGAGCGAAGAGCGAGCACGCGAAGACGCGAGGCTCGAAGCGGACGCGGAGGTGGAGGCCCGGAGCGCCGTGGAGGTGAGGGCCGAAGCGGAGGTCCACGCTCGCGCCCGAGCCGAGTCCTTGTTGAAGCAGGCCTCGGCGGCCCATGAGGCCTCGGAAGTCCGGGCCGAGTCGGCGACGGAGGCCCTCGCGGAGGTCGAGGCACGGCTCGCCTCCGAGGCCGGAAGCCGCGTGGAGGCCGAAGCCCGCGCGGAAGCCGAGGCGCGCGACCGCCGCGAAGCCGAAGCCCTCGCGGAGATGGCCCGGCTCGAGCTCGTCGAACTCGAGAAGCGGCTCGCCACGGAGGTCCAGGCGCGCGAGGAGGCCGAGCTCCGAGCCCGCCAGGAAGCGCAGACGCGCGAGGAAGCCGAAGCCCGCGCGGAGCTGGAGCAGGCCGCACGCGCGGACGTGGAAGCGCGGCTCGAAGCCGAGACCGAAGCCAGGATCGCGGCCGAAGCCCGCGCGGAAGCCGAATCCAAGGCCCGCGAGGACACGCGTCAGCGAGCGCAATCCGAGTCCGCGCAGGCGGAGAGCCGCGACACCGAGGATGCCGCGCTCCGTGCGGACCTGGAGGCGCGGCGTGCCGAGGCGGAAGCCAGGGCTGAAGCGGAGGCGAAGGCCCGCACCGCCGCCGAAGCGAAGGTGAAGCACTCCGCGCAGGCGCTGTCCCTGGTGGAGGTGCGAGCGCACCAACTGGCCCAGTCGCTGGCCGAGTCCGAAGCGAAGTCGAAGCAATCCGCGCAGGCGCTGGCCCAGGCGGAGACGCGGGTGCAGCAGGCCACGCAGGCGCTGGCGCAATCCGAGGCGAAGGCGAAGCAGTCCGCGCAGGCCTTGGCGCAGGTGGAGGCCAGGGCGCAGCAACTGGCGCAGGTGCTGCTCCAAGGCGAAGCCAAGGCAAGACAGTCCGCCCAGGCGGTGAGCCAGGCCGAAAGCCGCGCCACGCAAGCCGAGGAGGCCCGCGCCGCCGCGGAAGCCACCGCCGAACGAAACGCCGAAGCCCTGCTCCAGGCGGAAGCCCGCGTGGAGCAATTGACGCAGGCCCTGAATCAGGCCGAAGCGCGAGCCACCGAAGCCGAGAAAGCCCGCGACGCCAACACCGAGCAGCTGGCGCAGGCACGGGCCGAAGCAGGGGCCCGAGCGGAGCAACTCCAGCAGCTCCAGTCCAACTCGGGGAGCCGCGAGGACCAGTTCACGCAGGCCCAGGCCGAAGCCCAGGCTCGCATCGAGCAGCTCACGCAGGCGCTCGCGGAAGCGGAAGCCCGCATCGAACAGCTCACGCAGGAGCGCACCGAGGCTGATGCCCACGCGGATCAGCTCACGCAGGAGCGCACCGAGGCTGAAGCCCGCATCGAACAGCTCACGCAGGAGCGCACCGAGGCTGAAGCCCGCATCGAACAGTTCACGCAGGCGCGCACCGAGGCTGAAGCCCGCATCGAACAGCTCACGCAGGCACGAGCCGAAGCAGAGGCCCGCGCGGAGCAGTTCCTTCAGGTGCGCACGGAAGCGGAAGCCCGCGCGGATCAGCTCGCGCAAGCACGCACCGAGGCCCAGGCTCGCATCGATCAGCTCACGCAGGCGCGCACGGAAACCGAGGCACGCGCGGAGGAGTCCACCCGCGTTGGCACCGAGGCCCAGGCTCGCATCGAGCAGCTCACGCAGGAGCTGACCCAGGCCCAGGCCCGGGCGGATCAACTCGCGCAGTCCCTCGCCCAGGCGGAGTCCCGCGCCGAGCAGTCCACGCACGCCCGGACCGACGCGGACGAACTCGCGCGGACCCGCATGGCCCAGGCCGAACAGGCTCGCGCCGAAGCGGAAGCCACCGCCGAACAGCAGCTCCAGGCCCGCACCGCCGCGGAAACCCGCGCCCTCCAGGCCGAGCAGAAGGCCGCCGAAGCCACCGCCAAGGCCACATCCGAAGGCCGGCTGCGCACCGTGCTGGAAGTCCGCCTCGACTCCGAAGGCCGGGCACGCCAGGACCTCGAAGCCCGCCTCGAAACCGAGTCCCAGGCCCGCACCGCCGCGGAATCCCGTCTCGCCGCCGAGACCCAGGCACGCACCGAAGCCGAAGCCCGCGCCCGCTCCGAATCCACGGACCTCACGCAGGCCAAGGACACCCTGCAAGCGCAGCTCGACCAGCTCCGCGAGGAGCTCACCCGCGAGCGCGAAACCCGCGCGAGGCTCGAAGCCGAAGCCGTCGAACAGCGCCTCCAGGCCGAACGCGAGCGCGAACAACTCGAAGCCCGAGCGCAGCGGGACGCGGAAGAGGCCGCGGCCCAGGCCCGCGCCACCATCATCCCCCTCGAATCGCCCGGCCGCCCGGAGATGGCGGTGGCCCGCAGCGGCAGCCTCACGCAAGAGGGCCTCTCGCGCCTCATCCTGCGGCTCTGCGACGCGCGCATGGAGGTGCGCCTGGAGCTCAAGGTGATGAACGCCTTGCGCGTCCTCTGGCTGCGCGACGGAGCCCTGGTCGGCGCCGCGTCCTCCGCGCAGGGCGAGTCGCTCGTCGACCGCGCCCGCGCGGACGGCCTCATCGACGCGCGCCAGGAAGCCGAGCTGCGGCTCGTGCGCAGCGCCACCACCGGCACGCTGCTGGAAGCCCTGCGCGGGCGCGGCTACGTGCGCGAGGCCGAATCCGTCCCGCTGGTCCAGCGCTACACCGAACAGGTCTTCCTGGACGCGCTCGCGGAGCCCTCCACGCTCTACCGTCTGGTGCCGGAGCCCGCGCCTCACGAGGTGGCGCTCGCCGCCGCCACGCGCCCGCCGCTGCACCTGCTCGCGGAAGGGCTGCGCAACACGCTCACCGCCGAATCGCTCCTGGACGCAGCGGGCTCGCTGCGCGCCCAGGTCTCCCGAGGCGACGCGCACATGCCCCCCGCGGACTTCGGCCTCTCCGCCCGCGAGCTCCAGCTGCTCCAGGCCGTGGACGGCGAACGCACGCTGGAGTCACTGCTCCTGGGCGCGGGCCTGCCGCAGGACGGCGCGCTCAAGACGCTCGCGGTGGCGCGGACGCTGGGCCTCATCGCGCTGCATCCGCCTTCGGAGGACGCCCACGGCGGCCTGCCGCCGGAGCTGGACGTGCACCGCCTGGAGGCCAAGTTCGAGGAGATCCAGGACGCGGACTACTTCACCGTGTTGGGGCTCGCACGCTCGGCAGGCAGTGAGGAGGTCAAGCGGGCCTACGCGCTGCTCGCCGCCGAGTTCCACCCGCTGCGCTTCGCCGGACATCCGGACCCCGCGCTCCAGCACCGCGCGCAGCAGATTCGCGCGGTGTTGACTGAGGCCGCCCGGGCGTTGGGAGACGACCGCCTGCGGGGCGAGTACGCCCGTAATCTGCTCGACTGATGCCCGGTGGAACGGTTGCCCGTCGCGGTCCGGAGGGGTTAAGAGTCCCCTCCATGGTTCGCGAGATTCTCATCTGGCCCGACCCCATCCTGAAGCAGAAGGCCAAGCCGGTGGCGAAGGTGGACGACAAGGTCCGCGCGCTCATCAAGGACATGTTCGAGACGATGTACGCCGCCGAGGGCGTCGGTCTCGCCGCCCCGCAGGTGGGCATCCTCCAGCGCATCATCGTCCTGGACACCCGGCCGCAGCAGCCGGACTCCAAACCCCTGGCGATGATCAACCCGGAGTTCGTCTTGCTCGAAGGGGAGACGACCTACACGGAGGGCTGCCTCTCCATCCCCGGTGAGGCCGAGGACGTGGACCGCGCCGCCTTCGCCACGGTGCGCTACCTGGACGAGGAAGGCCAGGAGCAGACGCTGCGCTGTGACGGCCTGCTGGCCATCGCCGTGCAGCACGAGACGGACCACCTGGACGGCACCGTCTTCGTGGACCACGTCTCCACGCTCAAGCGCGAGTTCATCCGCAAGCGCATGAAGAAGCTCAAGGCGTCGCGCGAGCAGGGCGCTCCGGCGTCCGCTTAAGCCTTCGCGGTGGCGCGCACGCCCTTCTTGGGGCAGCGGTCCGCCACCACGCAGGAGCCACAATCGGGCGAGCGCGCGAAGCAAGTGCGCCGCCCGTGCCACACCAGCAGCTGATGCCCCAGCGTCCACCGCTCGCGAGGCAGCAGCGCCTGCAGGTCCTTCTCCACCTTGTCCGGGTCTTCGTGGGTGGTGAAGCCCAGCCGGTACGCCAGCCGCTTCACGTGCGTGTCCACGGGGAAGGCCGCGTCGCCGCCCAGGTGGATGCACACCACGCCCGCCGTCTTCAGCCCCACGCCCGGCAGCTCCGCCAGCGTGTCGCGCGTAAGCGGCACCTGCCCGCCATGCTCCGCGACGAGCGCGCGCGCCGTGGCGACGATGTTCTTCGCCTTCGCGCGGTACAGCCCGCAGGTGCGGATGAAGGGCTCCACGTCCGTGGGCTCGACGCGCGCGTAGGCCTGGGCATCCGGGAAGCGGGCGAACAGGGCAGGGGTCACCAGGTTGACGCGCTTGTCGGTGCACTGCGCGGACAGGATGACGGCGACCAGCAGCTCCAGCGGCGTGCGGTAGTCCAGCTCGATGCGGGCGTCCGGCATGGCTGCTTCCAGACCGTCCAGGACCGACACCGCACGCTGCCGCTTCTCACCCACTGTCTCTCGCCGGGCCACGCGGGCGTTGTATGTCACGGGGCGGCCCCGCCCAAGCGCCATGGCGGGGCATCCCTTTTCACGCAGCGAGGAGAACCATGAAGCCCATCGACTTCCGCTCCGACACCGTGACGAAGCCCACGCCCGCCATGCGCAGGCTCATCGCCGACGCGGAGGTGGGCGACGACGTCTACGGCGAGGACCCCACGGTGCGCCGGCTGGAGGAGCGCGTGGCCGAGCGGCTCGGACTGGAGGCCGCCGTCTTCGTCCCCTCCGGCACGCAGGCGAATCAGATCGCCATCGGCGCGTACTGCCGCCCCGGCGACGAGGTGCTCACGGAGGAGGGCAGCCACATCCTCCAGTACGAAGGCGGCGCGGTGCCGGCGCTGTGGGGCGTGCAGCCGGGGCCCCTGCCGGGCGAGCGCGGCCTGCTGAAGCCGGAGACCGTCGCGGCGGCGGTGCGCGAGGACAACATCCACAACCCGCGCACGCGCCTGCTGTCGCTGGAGAACACGCACAACCGCGGCGGCGGCACGGTGTGGCCGGTGGAGCGCTTCAAGGCGGTGGTGGAGGCGGGGCGCAAGGCCGGGCTCGCGGTGCACCTGGACGGCGCGCGGCTGTTCAACGCGGAGGTGGCGGCGGGCCAGCCCGCGTCCGCGTGGGCGTCGCTGACGGACTCGACGTCGGTGTGCTTCTCGAAGGGGCTGGGCGCGCCGGTGGGCTCGGCGCTCGCGGGCAAGAAGGACGTCATCCGCGAGGCGCGGCGGCTGCGCAAGCGGCTGGGCGGCGGCATGCGGCAGGCGGGCATCCTCGCGGCGGCGGCGCTGTACGCGCTGGAGCACCACGTGGAGCGCCTGGCCGAGGACCACGCCAACGCGCGCCGGCTGGCGGAAGGCCTGGCCCAGGTGCCGGGCGTGAAGGTGGACCTGGCGCGGGTGGAGACGAACATGGTGTTCGCGGACCTGGTGCGACCGGCGGCGGAGGCCTCCGCGCTGCTCCTGAAGCAGGGCGTGCTCGCCAACCCCACCGGCCCGCACTCCATCCGCCTCGTGTGCCACCTGGACGTGTCCACCGCGGACATCGACGACGCCCTGGCGCGCGTCCGTCAGGCCTTCGCCGGCTGATCCGGGCGGGCCCGCCGCGGTCCTCCAGAACCTGTCCGACAGTCGGACAGGTTGCAGCTGCTCGGCGTGGATGGCGCGGGGCCCCTGGCCACGGTGGCTGATCCGGCAGGCCCGACAGGGAAGGGCAGGGGGCGCCGGCCAGCGCGGGACCCGCCGCGGTCGTCCCAACCTGTCCGACAGTCGGACAGGTTCGCGGGGGGCGCCGCGGTCGGGCAGCCCCAAGAGGCGAGCCGCCCCGTCCAGGTGGACAGCCGCCATGTCCGAGGGGCTGAGCCCAAGGGACCGCCGCGTCCCGTGGGCGAGCCCCCTCCACGCCGGGTGTGGACCGCACGCACCTGTGCGCTACGGGAAATGATCCACGCCCCCAGGGCGGGTGGACGGCCCGGCGCGCGTGGTAGTCTCGCCCCGCCGTGCGCCGACCCGCCGTCCTTGCCCTGCTGGCCCTCTCCGCCTGCGCGACGCCGCGGCCGGGGAAGATGAGCTTTGAGGAGCTGTACGCGACCTCGGGCGACAGCGGCTTCGCCAACAGCAGCACGCCCTTCCTCCCCCGGGAACCGGACCGCGCCCGTGGGCCCCTGGCGCCGGAACGTTCCCTGGAACTCGACGCCGCCCTCGCCGCGTTCACGAAGCAGGCCCAGGGCTACCGCGAGAAGGTCCAGCGCGGCAGCGCCATGCCCGCCGAGCAGGTGCGCAACTGGGAGGCGATGAACGCGGCCTTGGACGCCTTCCTGGCCCGGCCGGTGGAGCACACGGACACCCGCGACCTGACGCGCGCCCGGGGCGTGATGGAGGCGGAGCTGGAGCAGGACGCGCGCCTGTACGGCGACATGCCGGGCTCGCTCGCGGAGGCCGTGGTGGTGCGTGTGGGCCGCCTCATCGTGCGCGCGTCCACCCTGCGCCGCTGGGAGCAGCCGCCGGAGCCCTCCGGACCGCCGCGCCTCGCCTGGCCCGTGGAGCCGGTCACCATCACCAGCCTCTACGGCGACCGCTGGCACCCCATCACCGGCCAGCTGCGACGCCACTCGGGCGTGGACCTGGCGGCCCGCCGGGGACAGCCCGTGGGCGTCGCGGACCGGGGCGTCGTCCTGCGCGCCGGCTGGAACGGCGACCACGGCAAGATGGTGGAGGTCCAGCACGACGGCCAGTGGGTGACGCGCTACAGCCACCTGTCCGAGGTCCTGGTGACGACCGGCGAGGTGCTGGCGAGGGGCGAGGTGGTGGGGCTCGCGGGGGACACGGGCCTGGCGACCGGCGTCCACGTCCACTTCGAGCTCTGGCACGAGGGCTACTCACTGGATCCGCTGGAGGCGCTCGTCGCCCCCGAGGCGGCCCCGGACGCGTCCGACGAGGGGCGTCCCGTGGCCCGCATGCCGGCGGAGTCCCCCGTCCTCACGTCCCAGGGGCGTCACCCGGCCACGGGTTCGCGCCCCTGAGGGGGACGGGCCTGCACAACGGCCCTGCGACTACAGCGAGTTCTTCAGCTCCTTCGCGGGACGGAAACCGACCGTCTTCGACGCCTTGAGCTTCATCATCTCGTTGGTCTGCGGGTTGCGGATCTTCCGCGCCTTGCGCGAGCGCAACGACCACGTGCCGAACCCGGGGTAGCTGAATCGGGTGTCCTTCTTCACCGCCTTGCCGATGTTGGTGAAGACGCTGTCGAGGATCTGGGCGGCTTGCTTCTTCGTGAGCTTCGACTGCGCAGCCACCACTTCCACGAGCTCTGCCTTGGTCATGACACCCCTCCCTCTTGCGTTGTCTGGCGTTGATCGAGCGGATGGCGGAGGTAACAAATCGAGCTTTCGACTGTCAATGCGCCACCTGCTCCCGGGCCGGAAAATCGGCCTCCGGATGAAAACTGGCCTCTGAAAATACACCCTGTAGAGAGAGGGGAGGATCGCATCTTTTGATACATCCTCACACTCCTGCTTTTCACATCAGGGGAAGTGATCGCCTGGTGATCGGTTCCGCGTGAAAGGCATTGGAAAATCGATCACTTAGCAGTCGCCGCTGATCCAGCTCCAGCAAGGTGCCATCAGGGGGCTAGAGTGCCTGCCCGCGTGCCCACCCGACTGCTTCCATGGCTCCTCGTCCTGTTGTGCGCCTGCTCGCGGCCGTCCCCACGGCCCCAGGCGACGGGCGAGCTCTGGGTGGACGGGGCAGCCTCGGGCGGCGACGGCACCCGGGAGCGCCCCCTGCGTTCGCTGATCGAGGCCCTGGCCCGCCCCGGCCCGAAGCGCGTGCACCTGGCCCCTGGCCGCTACGAAGGCCCCTTCCGGCTGCCGGAGGGCACCCGGCTCGTGGGGGAGGGCCCCTCCACGATCCTGGCGGCGACGGACCCCGGCACGACCGTGGTGGAGGCGCCAGGGGACACCGCCCTGGAGTCCCTGGCGGTCGAGGGAGGAGGCTGGGGCCTGGAGGCCCGGGGCCCCGTGAAGGTCCACACCGTGACCTTCCGGAATCAGTCCCGGGGCGCCATCCGGCTGGGCTCGGGTCCGCTGGAAGGCAGGGGGCTGCGCTTCGAGGCAGGGGCGGGCAGCCAGGCGTCGGTCGCGGTGGGGGTGCTCGTGGAGGCCGGAACCACGGGGGCCTCCGCTCCCTCCCTGATCCTCCGGGACAGCGCGTTCACGGGGGCCTACGACCGCGCGGTTCGGGCTCGGGGTGGGGCCAAGGTGCGCCTGGAGGGGGTGGACTTCCAGGGCCCCCGGATGGCGCTGAGCCAGGAGGGCGGCGTGGCGGAGGTCGAACGGGCGCGGGTTTCGGGCGGCACGGGCACGGCGTTCTCCACGGTGGAGGGCGCGCTGACGCTGGTGGACGTCCGGGTCCAGGGCCACGAGTACGGCGTGACGGCCAACCAGGCCCGGCTGTCGGTGCGGGGCTTCAGCTCGGAGCACGCCACGCGCGCGGGAATGGGGCTCACCGCGACGACCGGCCTGCTGGAGGACGTGACCGTGAAGGACGCGGGCAACTACGGAGCGCTTCAGCTCACCGCCTCGGACCTGGAGGTGCGGCGCTTCCGCCTGGAGGGCTCACGGGAATACGGCGTGGTGGCGCTGCAAGGCCGCGTGCGCCTGCGGGACGGCGTCGTCAAAGGCGTGAGCACCGCGGATGGCATCACGGGAGACGGGCTCCACCTGCGCCAGGTGGACGCGGACGTCGACACCGTGACCGTCGAGGGCGCGAAGGGCACCTGCGTGCTGGCGACGCAGCGGGCCCGCGCGACGCTCCGCAACGCCCGGCTCTCGGGCTGCGGGCTCGCCGCGTTGGCGGTGGATACGAATGCCACCCTGGAGTCCCGGAGCATCGACGTACGCGACACGCCGGGCTCCATCCTGGTGGCCATCGAAGAGGGCCAGTTGCAGGTGGAGCACCTCACCGCGAAGGACGCGCGGGGCGAACTGGTCTCCACCGACTGCGAGGGCCAGACGCGCGTCCGCCTCCGCCATGTCGACGCGAGCAGCAGGCGAGGACTGAGCTCCCCCTGCGTCCAGCTCGACGCCCGCCCGCCTCAGCCCTGAGCGGGTGCGGACGTGGGAGGCAGCGGCGTGGCGCGCTGTTCGAGCCACTCGCGAATGACGGGGTAGACCTCCATGGGCGCGCCGGTGCCGAAGATGAGGTCGCCGTGGCCGTAGTCCATCTTGTCCCCGCGGTCCCGGCCAAAGACATGCAGTGTGCGATCCGGTGACGTGAGCAGCGCGTACTGCGCCTCCACGTTGGCCGCGGTGGCCAGCCGGTCCGCGCTGCCGCCCATCACCAGCACCGGCAACTGGAGCTTCGAGATGCCCGCGCGCCAGTCCGTCTTGCGGTCGTAGGAACGGAACGTGTCGTGGGAGATCCAGTCCTGGAACTGGAGCAGCACCTTGCGGCTCATCGCCGCCATCATGTTGACGGACAGCTGCCGCAGGACGCGTGGCGGAACATGCCGGGGGTTCACGACGATGTCCGACAGGGGCAGCGCGAGGTAGCCCAGGAAGGGCGCCATGCTGGAGCTCACCCAAGACTGCCGGATGCTCCCGGGCCACGCCGCGCGCACGCCCAGCGAGATGAGCGTCCGCAGGAACGGCTCCGACTTGAGATACACCGGCGCGCCCAACTCGAGCAGGCCCGCCAGCTTCCCGCTCTCGGGCCCCTGGGCCACGCCGTACCCCACCAGGCCTCCCAGTGAATGGCCCAGCCAGAAGGCCTGCTTCGCGCCGGTCTCCTTCAGCGCCAGCTCCAGCAGGGCCGGCCCGTCATGGTTGATGTGGTCGTCGACGGTGAAGTCCGTGGGCCGCCGGCCCCTGGGCGGACGCTGCGAGTGCCCGGTGCCGCGCCACTCCACGCTGAAGCAGTCGAAGCCGGCCTCGGTGAGGTAGTGGGCCACGGAGTAGGGCGGCTCGAAGTCGAAGGTGAAGCGGTTGGCCGCCAGCCCGTGGCACAGCAGGACGGGCTCGGCGAAGCGGCGCACCGGGGCCCGCCGGGCGTGCACGGTCAACTCCCACCCATCCGCGCAGCGCACGCGCAGCATGTCGGGAAGGGGCCCCTTGAGGCGGTACCAGCGCCGCACGAGCAGGACCCACGCCACATTCACCAGCAGCAGGACGGCCGCCGCGGTCAATCCCCACAGGGCCCACTGCCCGTACGGCATTTCTCCTCCCATGCGACCCGGGACTGACTCCGGCGCGAATAAAACCCTGCTAAGGTCCGTTCCCTCGCCGTTTCTGCCACATGGGCAGCCGACCACCTGGGGAAGTCGAGGGAACGATGAAGCTGCGGAAACTGATGTTCGTGCTCCCGAACCTCTTCACCGTCACTTCCATCTTCTGTGGCTTCTACGCCATCACCCTGTGTTCGGGTGAGGCTGAACCGGTGCAGCTGTACCAGGCGGCCCTGGCCATCCTCTTCGCCATGTTCTTCGACGGGTTCGACGGACGGGTGGCCCGCCTGACGAAGACGCAGAGCGACTTCGGCATGCAACTCGACAGCCTCGCGGACGTCATGTCCTTTGGCGCGGCGCCGGCGCTCCTCGTCTACAAGTGGGCGTTGGCCCCCATGGGCTTCTGGGGCCTGTTCATCTCCTTCGCGTTCATGGCCTGCGGCGCCATGCGGCTGGCGCGCTTCAACGTGCTCGCCATGCGCAACCCGCATGGCGGTGGCGGCGGCTTCTTCGTGGGGCTCCCCATCCCGCTGGCGGCCGGCGTGCTCGTCTCCCTCATCATCTCCCACCACGTGGCCAGCCAGGGCGAGGCGCTCGGTGGCGGCGCGCGCCTGCCGGTGGCGGTGGCGGTGGGCGCCCTGTCGCTGCTGATGGTGTCCACGGTGCGCTACCGCACCTTCAAGGACGCGCGTCCCAGCCGCAAGACGGCGCTCGTCTTCATGGTCATGGCTCTCACGGGCGCGTTCATCGCCCAGCAGTTCCACCCGGCC
The DNA here is from genome assembly GCF_003668895.1 of Corallococcus sp. AB045. NCBI lineage: Bacteria > Pseudomonadati > Myxococcota > Myxococcia > Myxococcales > Myxococcaceae > Corallococcus > Corallococcus sp. AB045. Next base: position 37,511 of record NZ_RAWN01000040.1, on the reverse strand, counting down.
TGGGTGCTGGTGACGTACTTCGCCGCGTACCTGGTCATGGGGCTGGTGGAGTCCGCGGTCTCCGTGCGCAGCCGGCTGGCGTCGCGCAAGGTCGGCGCCGTCGCGGCGGTGGCGGTGGCGGCCGGGTTGGACGAGGACGACGACGAGGACTCCGAGGCCAACGCCCCTGACGACGGTCCCGCGTTCCTCTGAGCAGTCAGGCGCGGGAGCCGGGACGCGGACCGTGCCCTCCCGGCCCGGGGCCGCTAGGATGCCCGGCCCATGCGCGTCGAGCTGCTGTGCACCGGTGACGAGCTCGTCACCGGCCTCATCACGGACACCAACAGCACCTATCTGGAAGCCCGCCTCTTCGACCTGGGCGTGAAGGTCGCACGGGTGACGCTGGTGGGCGACGTGCGTCCGGACATCACGGGCGCGCTGTTGGAGGCCTCGGCGCGCGCGGACGTGGTCATCGTCTCGGGAGGCCTGGGGCCCACGGCGGACGACTTCACGCTGGAGTGCGCCGCCGCCGCCGCGGGTGTGCCCATGGAAGAGGACGCGCGGGTGCTCGGTTGGCTGAAGGAGCGCTACGCCGCGCGGGGCATGCCCCTGAATCCGGGCGCCCTGCGCATGGCGCGCATCCCCGCGGGCACCGAGCCGGTGCGCAATCCCCAGGGCTCGGCGCCGCTGGTCATCCAGCAACTGGGCCGAGCCCACCTGTTCTTCCTGCCAGGCGTCCCGCGCGAATACCGCGCCCTGGTGGACGGAGAGGTGTTGCCGCGCGTGCGGACCTGGCTCGCCGCCGAATCTGGTCGCACGTTCCGGGCCTTCCGACTGCTGCGAACCGTGCGCCTGCCCGAATCCGTGCTGAACGAGCGGGTGATGCCCCTGGCCCCCAGCCACCCCAGGGTGGTGTTCGGCTTCCGGACGCACGCACCGGAGAACCACCTGAAGCTGATGGCGGAAGCCCCCACGCAGGCGGAAGCCGACGCAGCGCTCGCGGCCGCGGAGGCCGCATGCCGGCAGGTGCTGGGCACGCATGTGTACGGCGCGGATGGCAGCGAATATGCCCCCGTCCTCCTCGAGCTGCTGGCGCGCGGCGGTCACACGCTGGCGGTGGCGGAGAGCTGCACGGGTGGCCTCGTCGCGCAGGAGCTCACGGCCGTCCCGGGCTCCAGCCAGGTCTTCATTGGAGGGGCGGTCGCCTACTCGGAGAAGATGAAGTCCGCCTGGGTGGGCGTGCCCCCGGACATCCTCGAGAAGCACAGCGCGGTGTCGTCCCAGACGGCGCTCGCCATGGCGGAGGGAGTCCGCGTCGCCTGCGGCGCCACGTTTGGCCTGTCCGTCACGGGCTACGCGGGCCCTGGTGGCGGAACGCCCGAGGACCCCGTGGGCACCGTGTACTGCGGGCTGGCCGGTCCCGGAATGGAGTCCCGCTGCGAGCGGATCTCGCTCTCGGGTGACCGGGACCGGGTCCGTCTGTTCGCCGCGTCCCACGTGCTGGAAATGTTGAGGTTGCACCTGCTCGCCGCCCCCGTGTCGCCATGAGTCGCTCCAAATCAAAGCGTCCCCGTCCTTCCGCCCTGGACGCGCCGTCCACGGTGCCCCCGGCCCCCGCCACCGCGGGCGAACCCGTCCCGGCCACGCCCGAGTCCTCCGCGCCGCTCGACAGCCCCCCGGCGGCGACGGAAGCCACCAGCCCCCCCACGTCGCAGCCCGGAGCAGGAGCGCATCCGGTGCGGAGCGCGGTGCGCCTGTGGCTGTCCGCCTACCGGGTGGAGGTGGTGCTGTTCCTCGTCGCGTTCGCGGTGCTGTCCAGCTTCAGCTCGCAGCGCTTCCTCCGGCAGAGCGCCGCACCGCACTTCATCTACCAGGCGCAGTCCTGGTTGGAGGGACGGCTCGACGTGGATCCGCAGGTGTTGCCCAACCTGGAGGACTGGGCCTGCGTGCGGCTGGTGGACGGACACAAGGTGCGGTGCGAGGGACGCCCGCTCCGCGATGACCGCTGGTTCGTCAGCTTCCCGTCCTTCCCCGCGGTCGTGATGCTCCCCTTCGTCGCGCTGCACGGCTACCAGTTCAACGACACGTCCTTCGGCGTCTTCGTGGGCGCGCTCGCGGTGGCGCTCTTCTATTCGCTGCTGCGCTTCCTCGCGCAGGAGGGGGAGACGGAGCGCAACCGCGACGACAACGTGGTGTTGTCGCTGGTGCTCGCCTTCGGCACGCTGTTCTTCTACTGCGCCATCCGGGGCGAGGTCTGGTTTGGCGCGCAGGTGATGGGCGTGGCGCTCACGTGTCTGTACGTGCGCAACGCCGTCAAGGCGCGGCGCCCCGTGCTCGCGGGCCTCTTCTTCTCCATGGCCGTGCTCACCCGCACGCCGCTGGTGTTCGCGGGCCTCTTCTTCGTCCTGGAAGCGCTCTGCCCTGGCCCGGACCGGCTGGCCCAACTGAAGGCCCTTCCGTCCACGTGGAAGCCCGCCCTCCGCAAGCTTGTCCTCTTCGGCGCGGGGGCCGCGCCCCTTGCCGCGCTCGCGGCTGCGTACAACATCTACCGCTTCGGCAAGCCCGGCGAGTTCGGCCACTCGTACCTCTTCAACAACCGGGTGAACGTCGACATCGACCGCTTCGGGCTCTTCAACATCGAGTACCTGTCGCGCAACCTCCAGGCCGCGTTCCTCAAGCTGCCCCAGGTGTCGCTGTCTCCGCCGCGGCTGTCGTACGACCCGCATGGGCTGACGCTGCTGCTCACGCTGCCCCTGCTGGTGTTCCTGCTGGTCCCCCGCACGCGTCCCCGTCTGCACTGGCCCCTGTGGCTGACCGTGGCGGTGTGCGCGCTGCCGGGGCTCTTCTACCAGAACACCGGTTACATGCAGTTCGGCTTCCGGTTCAGCCTGGACTACACGCCCTACCTGCTGTTGCTCTTCGCCATTGGCGGATGGTCGCTGCGCAACCGCGCGGTGGTGGCAGTGCTGGCGCTTGGCGTGCTGGTGAACTTCTGGGGCGCCGTGGCCTTCCGTGGCTACACGGAGTTCGTGCGGAACTGGTAGGCCTCCAGGCTCCGGCGGCTTGAATCCGCCGGACCTCACCCGCACCTCAAGGGCGACATGCAACCTCCCACTGGCCAGCCCCCTCCAGGCAAGCGTTGGCACACCCGTGAGGACAGCGGCATCCGTCTGGATGCGGCGTTGCGCTGGTGGCACGACGACGAGCCCATCGAGCACCCGAAGATCATCGAGCTCTTCAACGCCTCACTGGTCCTGGATGACGACGGGCGCTACCAGCTCCGCATCGCCCCGGACTGGTGCTACGTCCAGGTGGAGGACGCGGCCTATGAGGTCCGCACCGTGGACATCACCCCGGACGAGCGTGTGTCCCTGCGACTGAGCGACCGGACGGCCGAAGCCCTGGACCTGGGGACGCTCCAGCTCTCTCCGGACGGAGTCCTCACCTGCCGCGTGAAGCAGGGCAGAGCGAAGGCCCGCTTCTCTCGTGATGCGCAGTACCAGTTCGGCGAGCTGCTGGAAGAGAGCCCCGAAGGGCACCTGGTGCTGCGCGCGGGCCAACGCCACTGGGAGGTCCCCCTCTCGCTGGATGCACTCCAGGCCGCGACCTAGGCCGCCGCTGCGTCCGCGGACGGCACGGAAGGCGCGGTGGCTCCCACCAGGTCGCGGGCGAGGGCCTCCAGGACGTCCGGGTGCTCCCGCAGCCACTCGCACGCCCGCTCGCGGCCCTGGCCGATGCGCTCACCCCGCAAGCTGAAGTGGCTGCCGGACTTCTCCACCACGCCCGCGCTCACGGCCAGGTCCAGCACCTCGGCGGCGCGGTGGATGCCCGTGCCGTAGAGCACGTCGAACTCCGCCTCCTGGAACGGGGGCGCCAGCTTGTTCTTCACCACCTTCACGCGGGCCCGGGAGCCCACCACCGCGTCGCCCTCCTTGAGGTTGCCCGTGCGGCGGATCTCCATCCGCACCGACGAATAGAACTTCAGCGCGTTGCCACCCGTCGTCGTCTCCGGGTTGCCGAACATCACGCCAATCTTCATGCGGATCTGGTTGATGAAGATGATGCAGGTGCCGGAGCGGCTCACCGCGCCCGTGAGCTTGCGCAGCGCCTGGCTCATCAGCCGCGCCTGGACGCCCATGTGCGCGTCACCCATCTCCCCTTCGATTTCCGCGCGAGGAACCAGCGCCGCCACCGAATCCACCACGATGAGGTCCACTGCGCCGGAGCGCACGAGCTGCTCGGTGATTTCGAGCGCCTGCTCGCCGGTGTCCGGCTGCGCCACGAGCAGTTCCTCCGTCCGCACCCCCAGCTTGCGCGCGTAGGACAGGTCCAGCGCGTGCTCCGCGTCGATGAAGGCCGCGACGCCTCCCACGGCCTGCACCTGCGCGATGGCATGCAGGGTGAGTGTCGTCTTGCCGGAGGACTCGTTGCCGAACAGCTCCACCACGCGCCCTCGCGGATAGCCCCCCACGCCCAGCGCCCGGTCCAACCCCACCGAACCCGTGGGAATGATCGCCACCTTCTGCTCCGGTGCGTCCGCGCCGAGCGTCATCACCGCGCCCCGGCCGAACTGCTTCTCGATGGACGCCACCGCCGCCGCCACTGCCTTCAACTTCTCCGTCAGCCTGCTCATCTCGTCTGCCTCCCTCGCCGCCCTGCGGGCTGGATGCCTCGGCGGTGGGCAGAGCAACGCTCATGCCGCGCGGGCTTCCAGGTGGACGGGCCTGCAAGGGCGTCCAGGTTCGCTGGAGCCGTCCGAACTGGCGGAGCGGCGTGGCTGTCTCCCGCGCGCTGAGAAGGCGCAAAGGTAGGGACGCCTCCGCATAAGCAGACACGACGGGACGTGACAGTCCGGCTTGATGGGATGGAAGGCTTTGCGTTGAAACCCTGGCGCGTCGCCGTGACATCCCTCACGTGAATACGACCCGTGAGAACCTTCCCCATGTGGTCATCCTGGGAGGCGGCTTCGGCGGCCTCTACGCGGCCCGGTACCTGCGAAAGGCAGGGGTTCGCGTCACGATGGTGGACCGTCACAACCACCACCTCTTCCAGCCCCTGCTGTACCAGGTGGCCACGGCGACACTGAGCCCCAGCGACATCGCCGCGCCACTGCGGGCGATGCTCGGACGCGATCACGTCCAGGTGCTGCTCGCGGAAGTGACCGGTGTGGACACCGCGCGCAAGCACGTCCTCCTGGCGGACGGCGAGCTGGCGTATGACTTCCTCATCGTCGCCACCGGGGCGACGCACTCGTACTTCGGCAATGACGCCTGGTCGCGACACTCGATGGGATTGAAGACCGTCGAGGACGCGCTGGAGATCCGCCGCCGCGTGCTCCTTGCCTTCGAGCAGGCCGAGCGCGAACCGGATCCCGAGCGCCGCCGCGCGCTGCTCACCTTCGCCATCATTGGCGCGGGTCCCACGGGCGTGGAGCTGGCGGGGGCGCTGGCGGAGATCAGCCGCAATTCATTGTCGGGTGACTTCCAGAACATCGACCCACGGGATGCGCGCGTCATCCTCATCGAGGGAATGGACCGCGTGCTCCCCACCTATCCCGAGAATCTCTCGGCGGAGGCCCGCCGGGTGGTGGAAGGGCTCGGCGTCGAGGTTCGTACGGGTACCCGGGTCACGAACATCGACGCCGCGGGCGTGGACATGGGCCCTGAGCATCTCGCGGCCCGAACGGTGCTCTGGGCCGCGGGGGTGGAGGCCTCGCCCGTGGCCCGCTCGCTCGGCGTGACGCTGGACAGGGCAGGGCGCGTCCCGGTGACGCCCGAGCTCACCGTGCCCGGGCATCCCGACATCTTCGTCGTGGGGGACCTGGCGCTCGTGAAGCAGGAGGACGGAAGCGCGGTCCCGGGAGTGGCGCCCGCGGCGATGCAGGAGGGCAAGCACGCGGTGCTCAACCTCCGCCGCCAGCTCGCGGGCGAGCCCATGCAGCCCTTCCGCTACTGGGACCGGGGAACCTACGCGGTCATCGGCAGAGGCCATGCCGTGGGCGTGGCCTTCCGCCGTGTGAAGCAATCCGGCTTCGTCGCCTGGTTGGCCTGGCTCTTCATCCACATCACCTTCCTCATTGGCTTCCGAAGCAAGCTGGCCGTGCTGCTCAACTGGGCGTACTCGTACCTGACCTTCGGCAGGTCCGCGCGCATCATCACCGGCCCCGCTCCCCGTCTGGAGGAGCGGGTGGTGCATCCGCTGCCCGCGAGTGGAAGGTCAGCCCCGGTCGAAGGGAGCCCCGAGACGTCCATCCAGCTCGGAGTCCTGGTGCCTGACAAGAGTGGGACGGGATGAGGCATTCACCGCGCCCCGGGTATTGGCGTGGAGCCAGCCCCGGCGGTCCAGCATCCGGCAATCGACGGCGAGCCGCATGTCCACGTCCTCGATACGTCCGTGTCCCTCCAGGTCCGCGCGCGTCAGCGCGAGCTTGAGGATGCGGTCATGCGCCCGAGCAGACAGGCCAAAATGAGTGACCGCGTCCTTCAGCGCCTTCTCCGCGGGCGGTGACAGCACGCAGTAGCGGCGCAGCAGATGCGAAGGCATCTGTGCATTGCAGTGCACCCCGGGCGTGTCGTGGAAGCGGGCGCGCTGCCGCTCGCGCGCGGTCTCCACACGCTGCCGGTAGTACTGGCTGGGCAGCTCCTGGCTCCTCTCCGCGAGGTGGTGGTACTCCACCGGCCGCGTCTGCACGGTGATGTCGATGCGGTCCAGCAGCGGCCCGCTGATGCGCGAGTGGTAGCCGAAGATGCGGTGCTCGAGGCAGGTGCACGTGTGTCCGGGGACGTTGAAGTAGCCGCACGGGCAGGGATTCATCGCCGCCACCAGCATGACCCGGCAGGGATAGGTGATGTGCTGGGTGGCCCGCGCCAGGTGGATGGCGCCCTCCTCCAGGGGCTGGCGCAGCACCTCCAGCACGTTCTTGCGGAACTCCGGCAACTCGTCGAGGAACAGCACGCCGTGGTGGGCCAGGGACAGCTCGCCTGGACGAGCCGTGGGGCCACCTCCCACGAGCCCCGCATCGGACAGCGTGTGATGGGGCGCGCGAAACGGGCGCTCGCGGATCAGCGCCTGCTCGTCTCCCAGCAGCCCCTGGATGGAGTAGACCTTCGTGACCTCCAGCGCTTCGTTGAAGGTCATCTCGGGCAGGATGCCTGGCAGCCGTCGCGCCAGCATCGTCTTGCCCGAGCCTGGCGGCCCGGCCATCAGGATGTTGTGGCCGCCAGCCGCCGCGAGCTCCAACGCCAGCTTCAGCTCCGGCTGTCCCCGGACGTCGGCCATGTCCGCGGCCGCCGTGCGAGGACCGCCCACGGAAGTCCCCGTGCGCGTCAGCGGCGTCAACGGGGACTTGCCGGTGAGGTGCCCCACGGCCTCTCGCAGGTGCGCCACGGACAGCACCTGGATGCCCTCCACCAGCGCCGCCTCCGCCGCGTTGGCCGCCGGCACCATGACCCCCTGGAAGCCGCCATTCCGGGCCGCCACGGCCAGCGGGAGCACCCCCTTGATGGCCTTGATGGAGCCATCCAGCGACAGCTCTCCGCCAAAGAGGTACCGCTCCAGCGGTTCCTCCTCCATCAACCGCGCCGCCGCCAGGACGCCCAATGCGATGGGCAGCTCGAAGGCCGCCCCTTCCTTGCGGATCTCCGCGGGCGCCAGGTTGACCGTGATCCGCTTCTGCGGAAGGTCGAATCCCGCGTTCTTCAGCGCGGAGACCACCCGGACCTTCGACTCCCGGGCTGCTCCCTCTGGCAGCCCCACGACGTTGAAGTAGGGCAGCCCGAGGGCCATGTCGACCTCGCACTCCACCACCACCGCGTCGATGCCCATCAATGCCCCCGACCGCACCCTCGCCAGCATCGTCTCCCCCTTCCAACCCGTACAGGAGGAGGGGAGAGCAATGCCCGTACCGGCGCGCTGTCCTCAGAGGCGGCCCTCCACGGCCATCCCACGCGGCAGACGTCGGGTCCCGAGCGCGGACATGGGGCCTGAAAACAAGAAGCCCGCTGGCGTCGGAACGCCAGCGGGCTTCGGATGGAATCGGTGACGGCGTGTCCGCGCGTCAACCCTGACGAAAGGCGTGGATCAGGGAGCCGGCGGGGCAGGGGGCGCGGGCGGTGCACCGTCCGGCGTGGTCTGCGTGCCCTGGATGACCGCGTTCTGGGGAAGCTCGGTGGCCATGCCCAGGATCTTCGCTCCCGCGGCACGGGCGCCATCCAGCGCCACCACCAGCTTGCCGTAGTTCGCCGCGTCGTCCGCCATGAAGAAGACGACCTTCTCGTCCGGCTTCTTGGCGTTCAGCATCCGCTTGAGGCGGGCGACGTAGTCCGAAGCGGGGATCTGCTCCGTGTTGATGGAGTAGGCGCCGCTCTTGTCCACCTGCACGACGATCTGCTGATCATCGGGCTCCGGCGGCGGCTGGTTCTCCTCCACCTCCGTCTCCGGGACGCGGACGAGGATGTCCTTCTCCAGGAGGGGCGTCACCACCATGAAGATGATGAGGAGCACCAGCACCACGTCCACCAGGGGCGTGACGTTGATCTCCGAGTTCGGCGCGGACGCGGGCTTGACCCACTGACGCTGCTTGTGTCCTCGGGACATTACTTCTTCTCCTCCACACCCAGGGCGATCTGCTTCGCCTTCGCCTTGCGGGCCGTGTCCAGCACCTTGCGCACGTCGCCCACGTTCAGGGCGTTGTCACCCTTCAGGAGGATCTTCTTGCCCGGATCCTTCACCAGCTCCGCGGCGATCTTCTCCTGGAGCCCCTTCTCGTCGACCTCATCGTTCTCCACGAACATCTTCTTGTCCGGGGTGATGGAGAGGATCAGCGGATCGGCGTCCGTCTTGCCTTCTTTTTCAATCTCCGTGGCCTTGGGCAGCTCCACGGACTTGCCGCGCTGGAGCATGGGCGTCACGACCATGAAGATGATGAGGAGCACCAGCACCACGTCCACCAGCGGCGTGACGTTGATCTCGCTCTTGATGCCCCCTTTGGGGCCTGCTGACATTCCCATGCGTGCACCTGTATCCGGGAAGGAACGCCCACCCCGGGGCAGCGCGGCTTCTCAGCCGGACCGCCCACATGGGTGGGGACGTCCCAGGGTGGGGCTACTAGGCCGCGTGCGACGAACCGCCGCCCACGTGCCGGGCCACCACGTCCAGGAACTCGTTGGAGGACTCGGAGATGTCCACGGAGCGGGCATCCACCCAGCCCTGCAGGAAGTTGTAGGCCATAACCGCGGGGATCGCCACGAGCAGACCGAACGCCGTGGTGATGAGCGCCTCGGAGATACCGGCGGAGATCGTCGCCAGACCGCCGGAGCCCGCCGCCGCCATCAGCTGGAAGGCGTTCACGATACCCATCGTGGTGCCCAGCAGACCGACGAACGGCGCCGTCGAACCGACCGTGGCCAGCAGGCCCAGGCCGCGCTTGAGGCTCTGCACCTCGCGCTGCGCCTGGCGCTCCAGCGCGCGGGCCACGGACTCCACCGCCAGGTCCTTGTTCCCGGGGGTGATCCGGTACGCCGTCAGGCCGGAGTTGATCACGCGGCCCAGGTGGCCCACGTCCTTGCCCAGGTTGGTGTTCGCCGCGGTGGTCAGGTCGCCCTTCGCGAGGATGGCGCCCATCTTGGCGGCGAAGTTGCGGCTGTCCGAGCGGGTCTTGCGGAAGACGATCATCCGCTCCGCCATGACGACCAGCGACGCCACCGACATGATGGCGAGGGTGAAGATGATCATGCGGGCGAAGAGGCCCGTGTGGTGCCAGATATCAAGCAGGGTAAATTGCATGGCTGTGGAGCGCTCCTCCTCACGAGCGCGAGGTGATGTTCGGCGGACTGCTCAAGCGGGGCTGCCTGCTTTGGATCAGCGCGGCAGCTTCAGGTTGAAGTTGAACGTGTACTGCACTTCGACCGGCCTGCCCTGGAACGTGACCGGCTTGTAGCGTGAGGCGGTGAGCACGTCCATCACGGCCTGCTCCATGTGAGGGAGCGGCTTGATCGTGCGGCAGCGCTCGACCTTTCCCTCGGTCGTGATCACGCACTTCACGATCATCAGGCCCTGCACGCGCGCCTCGATGGCCTCACGCGTATAGGACACCTCAGGACCCGCGATCTTCTCGGGACGCGTCATGCCCTGGCCGAACGCCAGCACGTCCGTGCCCGTTCCACCCAGCTGACCGCCCACCACGCCACCGATCACGCCACCCACCACGCCACCCACCACACCGCCCGCGACGCCACCTTCCACGCCACCCTCGACCTCGGACTCGCTCGCCTCTTCCTCGGGCTCGGGCGCGGTCTCCGTCTCCTGCGGCTTCTGCTGCGGGATCTCCTTCGGCTGCACGATCACGTCCTTGGGCTTCTTGGGCGTGACCTTCTTCTCCGTCTTCGGCTTCGACGCCGGGGGAGGCGGCGGAGGCGGCGGAGGCGGCGGAGCCATCGTGGCCTTCAGCGTGACCTCGACCTCCTTCTCCTCCACGGGAGGTGGACGCGTGGAGAGATAGGCCACAAGACCCAGCAGGCCAACGTGGAGCAGCGTGGAAACGCCAGCACCCACGCCGAAGCGCGACCTGGGTCCTTGGCCGCGGTCAAGGACTGAATCGAACATGCACGTAACTCCTCTTCACCAGTGGACTACCCGTCCCCGCCATGCCCGGATTGAAGGGCGGCCACCATACAGAAAAGGGTTCCGGGTTCAAGCAACCGTGTCTGGTGCCGCCGACGTGATCGCGCAATGCCGCACTGGTCACCAAAAAGCAACGGTCTATTGACAACTGCTTGACCTCGGATATTTTCCCAAGTCATTTTCGGTTGCAGCCCACCTTGGAGGGGTTAGGTATGCAAGTGAAACAAGTACTTCGGGAAACCGGAGTCGTCCTTGCTGCAGGTCTGTTGTACGGATCCGCGGCTTTCGCGCAGTCCAGCGTCATCATCGGCACTGTCATCAACACTGAGGACAAGAAGCCGGCTGCAGATGTCGTTGTGACCGCCACCTCGCCCAACCTGCAGGGCGAGCAGACCGTGGTTACTGACGCACAGGGTAACTACCGTATTCCCCAGCTCCCGCCGGGCACGTATACGTTGCGGTTCGAGAAGGAGACGTTCAAGCCTTACGCCCGCCCCGAAATCCAGTTGCTCCTCAACCGCACCATCCGTGTGAACGTGGAGCTCCTGCCGGACTCCTTCACGCAGACGGTTGACGTTATTGGTACGCCGCCGACGATCGACGTCGGTTCGACGAACCAGGGCGTCAACGTGGATCAGGAGTTCATCAGGCGCATCGCGGTGGCCCGTCCGGTCGGCAAGGGTGGCGCGACGCGCTCCTTTGAATCCCTGGCCGAGCTCGCCCCTGGCGCCCAGTCCGACCAGTACGGCGTGTCCATCAACGGCACGACCTCGCCTGAGAACGGCTACGTGGTGGACGGTCTGTCCACGAACGACCCGGCCTTCGGCGTGAACGCCAGCCCGCTGAGCATCGAGTTCGTGCAGGACGTGAACATCATCACCGGCGGTTACATGCCGGAGTTCGGTCGCTCCACGGGCGGTGTGATCAACGCGGTGACCCGGTCCGGTTCCAACGAGTTCCACGGCTCCGTGTTCGCCAACTGGACGCCGGGTGCCCTGGAAGGCAACCGCAAGCTGGTCATCGAGGACGGCACCACGATCACCGGCCTGAACGCCCTGAGCAACCTGGGCGACTTCGGCGCGACCCTCGGTGGTCCCATCCTGAAGGACAAGCTCTGGTTCTTCGCCGGCTTCGCGCCGTCGTTCCAGCGCTACGAGCACACGCGCTCGCTCAACGCCTTCGAGCTGGAGAACCCGTTCAACGCGGCGAACCCCACGCCGGCGGCGAACCCGGTGGCGACCGACGAGAACGGCTTCAGCGTGGTCCGGGAGATCCCGGGCTCGCAGCGGACGTACTTCGCCGACTCGCGCACGATCCAGTTCATGGGTAAGTTGACCTACCTCATCAACCAGGATCACAACGTGTCGTTCGCCCTCAACGGCACCCCGACCGTGTCGGGTGGCCTGGGCAAGCTGCAGATCAGCCCCCGCTCGGGTGGTCTGCCTGCGGCGCAGAACTCGCGTCCCGGTGACATCGGCCAGACCGAGAACCGCGCCAACACCACGGCGCTCGCCCTCAAGTACGCGGGCGCGTTCATGGACAAGAAGGTCCTGGTCGACGCCAACCTCGGTTGGTTCCACCAGACCGCGGGAACGCCTCCGGCGGACGGCAGCGCCATCGGCTCGACGAGCGGCCTGGCGGGCTACGCGCTGGCGCAGTACACCACCCGGCGTGCCCTGACGCAGTTCGAGAGCGTCCCGAACGCGGCGGAGTTCTGCGGCGACACCATCGAGGAGCAGCGGCTGCGCTGCCCGACGACGAACTACTTCGTCGGCGGCCCCGGTTTCATGTCCGAGGCCACGCTGGATCGCTACCAGATCAACGCCAAGGCCACCTACCTGCTGAACGCCCTGGGCACGCACGTCTTCAAGGCGGGCGTGGACACGGAGTTCCTGACCTTCGATCAGAAGAAGGCCTACTCCGGTAGCGTGTTCCTGCGGGAGGCGCGCACGTCGTACAACGGCGCGACCATCCCGATCTGGGCGGACGACCGTCGTTACGGCTACCAGACGGCGCCGGACTCCCCGGTGTTCGAGACCCTGCAGCAGTCCTCGACGAGCGGCACCACCATCGGTGGCTTCCTCCAGGACAGCTGGTCCATCGCCAACCGCGTCACCCTCAACCTGGGTGTCCGGTACGACGTGCAGTCCATGTACGGCGGTGATGGCAACCTGGCCCTGAAGCTCGGCAACCAGTGGTCGCCCCGTATCGGCGCGGTGGTGGATCCGTTCGCCAACGGCCGCGCGAAGCTGTTCGTGAACTTCGCTCGTTACTACGAGCAGGTTCCGCTCAACATGATGGACCGCGCCTTCCCGGGTGAGCGCCGCTTCACCGCGCGTCGCTTCTTCTCGGAGCCGGGCGCCGCGGGCGGTTGCGATCCGTCCACGCTGGAGGGCCAGCGCGGCAACTGCGCGGACACCCAGTTCATCGTGCCGCGCGCGGAGAGCACCCCCAACGCGAACCAGTTCTACAACGGCGGTCTGGTGCAGAACGAGCCGGTCGATCCGGACATCGAGCCCCAGTCGTCCGACGAAATCGTGGTCGGCGGCGAGTACGAGCTCCTGTCGAACACCCGCCTGGGCGCGACCTACACCCACCGCAACATGGGCAAGGTCATCGAGGACATGAGCCGCGATGACGGCAACACGTACTTCCTCGGTAACCCTGGCAGCGGCTTCGCCAAGGAGTTCCCGACGCCGGTGCGTGACTACGACGCGGTCACCGTCTACCTGAACCGCACGTTCACGGAGGGCTGGCTGGCGCAGGCGAGCTACACCTGGTCCCGCCTGTACGGCAACTACCCCGGTCTGTTCCGCCCGGAGAACAACCAGCTCGATCCGAACATCCTCGCGGACTTCGACCTGATTGCCCTCCTGAACAACCGCACGGGCCTGCTGCCCTTCGACCGTACGCACGCCATCAAGGTGTTCGGCGCCAAGGAGTTCAACATCTCCAACGCGCTGTCGGCGAGCATCGGTCTGTCCTACCGCGGCAACTCCGGTACGCCGATCAACTACCTCGGCGCCTACCCGGGCTACGGCCAGGATGAGACGTTCATCCTGCCGCGCGGCACCGGCGGTCGCACCCCGTGGATCAACAGCATCGACTCCAACGTGGGCGTGAACTACCGCGTGAGCAAGGACAGCGTGGTGTCCTTCACCCTGGACGTGTTCAACCTCTTCAACTTCCAGGGCGTGGACAGCGTGGACGACTCGTACACGTTCGCCCAGGTTCTCCCGGTGTACGACGCGAAGACCGGCAAGTCCGGCAACGCGTCCGACCTGCCGGGTCCGGGCAACCCGGGCAACGTTCCGCTCGCGGACGGCTCGGGCTATCTGGCGGAAGAAGACGTGAACCTGAACTTCAAGAACCCGGACCGTTACCAGGCCCCGCGGCAGATCCGCTTCGGTGTCCGGTACACGTTCTAATCCCCCAACCACGTGAGGAAGATCAGCAACATGCGCAAGAGCATTCTTTCGACGCTGGTTACGGTTGCTCTCGCGGGCAGTGTCACCGCCTGCGACATCGAGCAGCCGGATCCCGGGTGCATTGTCCAGGACGCGTCGTTCGCGAACTGGTGGGCGAAGTTCGACGCCGTGGACGCGCCGACGGGCACCTGCACGGACTTCGAGCCGCTGCTGGGTGACGAGCTCGGTGTCTGGAAGTTCGCGGACCCCGTGGCGAACACGGCCAAGCTGGTGATCAGGCCCCTGAGCCTGGCCGCCCTGGGTCAGTTCGACCTGACCAACACGTTCGACAGCCTCCAGGCGACGGGCAAACTGAGCACGGGGAAGGACGCGGATCAGTTCTGCACCGCGGACACCTTCACGACTGCCACTGTCAACGTGGATCAGGGTGACTTCGCTGCCGCACCGCAGGCCATCACGTACCAGTTCGACAACGTGAAGGTGTATTCGAACACCCGCGCGCCGGGTACGCAGATGACCGGCGAGCTGACCTACACGAACAACGGCTGCACCGCGCACTACGTGGTGCGCGCCGTGTGGCCCGCGACGAACTGCGACCCCACGCTGGATCCGAACGACGAGGCGAACTTCACCTCGACGTGCGGTCCGGGCTCCGGCATCAACCCGGACTTCGACCTGGTCTGCGACGCCGAGACCGAGTACTGCACCCCGGCCAAGGCCATCCCGTCGTTCAAGTAGTCGGCACTGACCGACCCTGAAGGCCAACGCGGCCCCGGCAGCCCCTCCCCCACGCGGGAGTGGCGGTCCGGGGCCGCGCTGTTGTTAGGTGTCTGGAATCCACGTTGGGAGGACCATGGAGGGCCGTTACGAACTCATCGAGCACGTCTGCTCACTGCTGGCGGACGAGGCGGGAACGCTCCGCAAGGAGGCGCCCTACCGGGTCGCGCTCTGCTACCCGAGCCCCTACCACGTGGGCATGAGCTCGCTGGGCTACCAGGCCATCTACCGGGAGGTGCATGAGCACGCGGGCGCGACCGCCGAGCGTGTCTTCCTTCCCGATGATGTCGAGACATACAAGAGAACCAGGACGCCATTGTTTACCTGGGAATCCCAGGCACCCGTGTCTAGCTTTGAAATGCTTGCCTTTTCAGTTGCCTATGAATTGGAGCTTTCAGGTTTGTTCACGATGTTGGATTTGTCTGGTTTGCCGGTTCTTTCATCGGAACGGGATGCCAGACATCCGCTGGTGGTGGCGGGCGGCCCGCTGACGTTCTCCAACCCGGATCCGCTGGAGCCCTTCGTGGACGTGCTCGTCCAGGGGGAGGCGGAGGATTTGATCCACGTGCTGCTGGAGGCCGCGGCCTCCATGGAGCGCGAGGCGCTGCTGGATCACCTGGCGAAGGTCCCCGGCTTCCGGGTGCCCGGGCGGGGTGGGGCGCGCTACCACGTGGCGAAGGCGACGGACGCCCGGCTGCCGGCGCGCACGCAGATCATCACGCCCCACACGGAGCTCCGGTCGATGTTCCTCATCGAGCCGGAGCGGGGCTGCTCCCGTGGCTGCCACTACTGCGTCATGCGCCGCACCACGAATGGCGGCATGCGCACGGTGCCGCCGGAGCGCATCCTGTCGCTCATCCCGGACCATGCGAAGCGCGTGGGCCTGGTGGGCGCGGCGGTGACGGACCACCCGCGCATCGTGGAGCTCCTGCGCACCCTCGTGGACTCGGGGCGCGAGGTGGGCGTTTCCTCGCTGCGGGCGGACCGGCTCACGCAGGAGCTGGTGGATCAGCTCCGGCGGGGTGGGGCGACGAACCTCACGGTGGCCGCGGATGGGGCGTCCCAGAAGATGCGGGACCTGGTGGACCGCAAGCACTCCGAGGAACAGATTGTCCGCGCGGCCCGGTTCGCGCGCACGGCGGGCATGAAGCAGCTCAAGGTCTACAACGTGGTGGGCCTGCCCCATGAAGAGGACGCGGACATCGACGAGCTGATCCGCTTCACCACGGAGCTGTCGCGCATCCTTCCGGTGGCGCTGGGGGTTGCGCCCTTCGTGGCCAAGCGCAACACGCCGCTGGACGGGGCTCCCTTCGCGGGCCTGCGGGAAGTGGAGAACAAGCTGGAGCGGCTGCGCAAGGGCCTGCGAGGGAGGGCGGAGGTGAGGCCCACGTCCGCGCGCTGGGCCTGGGTGGAGTACATGCTGGCCCAGTGCGGTCCGGAGGCGGGGCTCGCGGCCATGGACGCCTGGCGCGCGGGGGGCAGCTTCGCCGCGTGGAAGCGGGCCTTCCAGGAGCGCGGGTGCGAGCCGTACATGGCCCGCCGGGTGGAGGACGGGCGGCGCCAGCCCACGGTGTGGCCCATCGTGCCGGGCCGCCCGCCGCCCCAGCCGTCCGCCGCCTGACGGGGCCCGCAAAGGCCGTATTCGCCGGGCTCCGCTTTCGCTAGAAGATGGTCAGCGGGGCCGATGGCCGGCACTCGCATGGCCTCGGAGCGCATCTGGTGAGCACGCAGCGCGTGGAAAAGTCGTGGCAGAAGACGGGCCTCAAGGACTACTCGACGGAGGCCCTGCTGAGCACGCTGGGGCACTACGGCATCCCGGTGGGAGAAGAGGACTACCGCAAGCTGGCGGAGTCCGCCTATCCGCTCGGCATCGCCCAGCAGTGGGCGGCGAAGTGGAAGGGCACCGGCCCCTTCAAGGACTACGTCGTGGCCGCGGCCGTGGAGCTGTGGCGCCGGTGGATGCCGGACCGCGTGTCCCCGCAGGAGTTCACCACGGCCCTGGCGACGCTGATGCAGGTGCTCGTGCACAAGCTCAACGGCGCGAAGGAGGCCCCGGTGGCCTCCTCCTTCGAGCACGTGAAGGCGCTGCGCTCGAAGCTGGCGGTGGATGACAAGGGCGCGCTGCCCCAGCCGTTCCTCCAGGAGGCGCTGGCGCCCTTCTCGGAGAAGGACGCGGAGCTGTTCGACAGCCTGGCGGAGTCGCTGGCCGCGCAGGGCCACCTGGACGACGCCTCGGCGTTCGCCGAGGTGGAGGAGTTCCTGCTGCCCGACCGGCGCGGCATCTCCCAGGCGGTGGTGCGCGCCGCGAAGGGCGAGCGCGAGCCCGCCATCCAGGACCTCAAGAACCTCATCCACGACACGGCGCGCGCGCCCATCTCGCGCCTGCTGGCGGTGGACGGCCTCATCCACCTGCAGGCGTGGATCGACGCGTCCGTCGAGGGCCGCGGCCTGCTGGCGGAGGCGGAGAAGGCCAACGACATCCACCTGGCGCTGGACCTGGTGCCCCGCCTGGAGCACGTCTTCAAGCAGCAGAACGACCGGTCCGCGCTCCTGGAGCTGATGGGCACGCAGGAGCGGCTGGAGGCCCTGCACGACAAGATGCACCCGGGCCACCGGGCGCACCGGCACCAGCACGCGCAGCCGCAGCGTCGCCGCTAGTCGGCCGAGCTTCAGGTCCCCGTGCGCCGGGGGCTCCGGGCTTCCGGGGCCTCGGGCGCTTGGGGTTCGCTGGCCGCCGCGGGCGTCGCGCCTTCCGCGTCCGGCGTGCCGGGCTTCACGCCAGGCTTCTCTGTCGCCGCGCGCTTGAGCTTCACGGTGACGACGCCGGGCACGCCTTCCGCCACGTCCCGCACGGGCACGACCGCGCCCACGGTGGTGTACCGGATGGCGCCCGTCTGGGTGAAGGCGTGCTTGAGGGCGTACTCGCGGGCGCGGGGGAGGAACCACTCGCGCACCCGGGGCAGGGGCAGGGCGTGCAGCTCGCCCTGCGTGAGGAACACGTACAGCATCAGGTCCGCGCCGCTGTAGAGGAAGCAGCCCGGCGTGTCCTTCTCCAGGTTGGAGATGAGCTCGAAGAAGTAGCGGCGCCGGGTGGCCTGGCGGTCGCCCTTCACTTCAATGCCGCGCACCTCTCCGGAGGGCAGCTCCCAGAGCAGGTCCACGCCCCGGTGCTGGAAGCGCGGATCCAACTGCACGTCGTGCACGCGCGACCCGGGCTCCGTCTCCAGGAGCCACGCGCGGGCGTGCTGCACGGCCCGGTCGGCCGCGCCCTGCACGCCCCGCATGCTGAAACTGCGGCCTCCCATCGCGGCTAGCGGCGCAGCTCGACGCCGGAGGCCACGAGCTGAATCTCGCGGGGCTTGCCGTCGGTGCCGCGCGGGACGATGGCGCCCTCGGCCTCGTAGTGCTTCGCGTGGGCGTCGCTCAGCTCCGCGACCTTCACCACGCCCTCCACGCGCGCCTGCGAGCCCGCCGAGTCCAGCGGGACGAAAAAGCCGTAGTCCTTGAACGTCACGCGCACGCCGGGGCTCTTGGCGTCCTGGGCCAGCTCCATCCAGCAGCCCTTCTTCTCACACGCCTTTCGCACCTGGCCCTCCACGCGCACGACCTTGCCGTCGTGGGCCTGGGGCTTCGCGAGCAGCTCTGACAGCTTCACCGTCTTCTCACCCTTGAGGGGCTCGCCGCGGGTGAGCGTCCAGTCGCCAGGGTTCGCGGCCTTGGCGGCCTCGGGCGTCTTCGCGTCGGCGGGGTGGTGGCAGTCGCTCGCCGCGGCTTCGGCCTTGGACGCTTCCGCGGCCTTGGCTGCGGGCTTGGGCGTCTTGTCCGCCGCGAGGGCCACGAGGGGAGCGGCGACCAGCATCACGAGGGCGGTGCGGAGCATGTGCATGCCCGTTCGCTTAGCCCAGGTTTCCGGGGCCCGGCAAGGCACCCCTTCCATCCTCGCGACTTGTCCCGCACACTCGGCGCGAGGTGCGCATGAAGGTCACCATCCCCGCCCCCAACCGCCGGTTGGGCACATTCGAATGGCTCGGGCTCGTCGGGCTCGGGGGGCTGCTCGTGGGGCGTTACGTCCCCGTGGCCCGCATCATCCCGTTCTGGGGCTGTGTGCTGCGCGAGCACACGGGCTGGCCCTGCCTGGGCTGTGGGCTCACCCGCGTGGCGGACCGCGTCGCGCACTTCAACATCCCGGGGGCGTGGGAGGCCAACCCCCTGGGCACCGTGTGCGCGCTCTTGTTCGCGCTGGCCGCGGTGGCGACGGTGCTGCACTTCCTCTTCGCGATGCCCATCCCGGAGGTGGAGCTGGAGGAGCGCGAGTGGCGGTGGGTGCGCATCGCGTTCCCGCTGGTGTTGCTGGTCAATTACGCCTACGTCGTGGTGCACACCCGTTTCCCGCACCTGCTGTCCTGAAGGGCGGGACCCTGTCCTCTTCCGTGCTCTCCGCCTTCCTCCTGCTGGGCTACCTCTGCGGCTCCGTCCCCTTCGGCGTGCTGCTGACGCGGTGGCTGCGCGGAGTGGACGTGCGCGCCAGCGGCAGCGGCAACATCGGCGCCACCAACGTCACGCGCGTCGCCGGCAAGAAGCTGGGCGCGGTGGTGCTGCTGCTGGACGCGCTCAAGGCCGTGCTGCCCGTGGCGCTGGCCGTGCACTACCTGCCCGGGGACACGAAGGCGCACGCGCTGGTGGGGCTGTCCGCGGTGCTGGGGCACGTGTACCCGGTGTGGCTCAAGCTCCAGGGCGGCAAGGGCGTGGCGTCCGCGCTGGGCGTGCTGGTGGTACTGGTGCCCAAGGCGGCGCTCGCGGGGGCCATCATCTACGGGCTGGTGGTGGCCCGCTGGCGCGTGAGCTCCGTGGGCTCGCTGGCCGCGGCGGTGGTCGCCATCGCCACCGCGTTCCTCACCGCGCCCGCCCGCGAGTACGTGCTGCTCACCGCGGGCCTATTCGTCCTGATGCTCTGGACCCACCGGAGCAACCTCCAGCGACTCGCCCGCCGCACCGAGCACCGGCTTTGAGCCGGGAGGCAGCGGCGGGGCGCGGTAGCCCAGCAGCGTGCAGGGGATGGGGCCGTTCCACACGTCGCGCCGGGCCATGGGGCGCGCGTGGAAGGCGCTCTCGAAGGCGGGGTTGCCGGACAGCACCCAGACGCGCCAGCCCGGCAGCGCGCGCAAGCTGTCACCCAGCTTGAAGTAGAAGGTCTTCATGCCCTTCTGGCCGCCGGAGCCGAGCCGGTCTCCATAAGGCGGGTTGGTGAGGACGAGCCCGCCGCCCTCGGGCAGGGGCGGGAGCTTCGTCGCGTCGCCCTCCGCGAGCTGGATTTCCTCGCCCATCCGCGCCGCCTTCACGTTGCGGTCCGCGGCCTCCAGGGCCTCGTCGCTCTTGTCGAAGCCGAGGATGGGGACCTCCACCTTGCGCTCGTTGCGCCGCGCGTCCGCGCGCAGGTCCGCGAGCAGCTCCTTCGCGCGCGCGCCCAGGTGCGGCCAGCGCTCCACCGCGAAGCCCCGGTTGATGCCCGGGGCGCGCTTGCGCGCGATGAGGCCGCCCTCGATGACGATGGTGCCCGAGCCGCACATGGGGTCCACCAGCGCCTCCGTGCCGGTGTAGCCCGCCGCGCGCAGGAGGGCCGCGGCCAGGTTCTCCTTCAGGGGCGCGGGGGTGGGGCGCACGCGGTAGCCGCGCCGGTGCAGCGGGTCTCCGCACAGGTCCAGGGAGAGGGACAGCTTCTCCTTCACCAGGTGCGCCACCACGGACACGTCCGGGTTGCGGGTGTCCACGTCCGGCCGCGAGCCCAGCTTGTCGCGCAGGCGGTCCACGATGGCGTCCTTCACCTTCAGGGCCACGAAGCCGGAGTGCGCGTGCTCGGTGTCCTTCAGGTTCGCGTCCACGGCGAACGTCACGTTCGTGGTGAGGTGCTCCTCCCACGGCACGCTGGCGACGGCGTCGTAGAGCCCCTGGGCACCATGCGCTTCGAACTCGCCCAGTGGATAGAGCACGCGCATGCCGATGCGGGACCAGAGGCAGACGTTGAGGGCCTCGTCGAGCGAGGCCATGAAGCGCACGCCGCCGCGGTCCTGGCGGATGCGCTTCGCGCCAAGCTCCTTCAGCTCCTCGGCGAGCAGGTCCTCGGTGCCACGCGCGGCGGTGACGAATAGGGCAAGACGTTCAGCCATGGTGCACCGCCCTTAGACGACCCGGGGCCGATTGGGAACTGCTCAGGTGGCCACGACCTCGTACATCGTGAAACTGGCGTCCTCCTGGGACGCGCTGGCCCCCTTCGCCCGCTGGAAGTCCTCGGACTGGAAGTAGGCCCGCATGGCGTCCCGGTCCTTCCAGCGCGTGACGAGCAGGATTTCAGGCGAGCGCTCGAACGAACGCAGCACCTCCAGGCCCAGGAATCCCGCGTAGCCGTCCACGCGCCGCGAGCGCTCCTGGAGCCGGTGGACCCAGCCGTCGGCCTCTTCGGGGGACGCGCGGAAGCGGGAGATGGCGACGATCATTCGGCCGTCCAAGGGAAAGTAGAGCGGGGGCGCCCGGAAGCTCTTTCCGTGGCGCCCCCGAGGGGAAAACCGCCGGGGGACGAATGTCCGTTCCCCTGGCTGTGAGGCGGTGGCGACGGGCTACATCGCCCCGGCGCCGGGCATGTCGCCCAGGCCGCGCAGCAGCACCTCGCGGGGCTTGGCGCCGTCCGCGGGGCCCACCACGCCGTCGCGCTCCATGCGTTCAATCATGCGCGCCGCGCGGTTGTAGCCGATGCGCATCTTGCGCTGGAGCATGGAGATGGAGACGGAGCGCATCTCGCTGACCGCCGCGAGCGCCTGGTCGTAGAGCTCGTCGGACAGCTCGTCCTCCTCGCCACCGCCGCCCTCGTTGTCCTCGTCGCGCGGCTTGAGGATGGACTCGTCGAAGACGGGCTTGCCCTGGGCCTTGAGGTGGTCCACCGCCTTCTTGATCTCCTGCTCGGAGACGTAGGCGCCGTGTACGCGCTGCAGGTGGGCGCTCGTGGGCGGCATGATGAGCATGTCGCCCATGCCCAGCAGGGCCTCCGCGCCCACCGTACCCAGAATCGTCATCGAGTCCGGCTTCGAGCGCAGCATGAAGCTGATGCGCGTGGGGAAGTTGGCCTTGATGATGCCCGTGACGACGTCCGTGGACGGACGCTGGGTCGCGACCATCAGGTGGATGCCGGCCGCGCGCGCCATCTGCGCGAGGCGCGCCACGTAGGTCTCCACCTCGCGGCTGGCGACCATCATCAGGTCCGCGAGCTCGTCGATGATGACCACGATGTAGGGCAGCTTCTTGAGCTCCTTCTTCTCCGGGGAAGCGGCCTCCGCCGGCGTGGACTCCTCGCCGTCCTCCTCGAACTCCGCGTCCTCCTCGCCGTCGGCCTCCAGGGTGGGAGCGGGCTCGGAGACGATGGCCTCACGCAGGTCTTCGTCGTCCTCGCGCGGCATGGCCACGCCCAGCCCGTCGCTGGCGGAAGCGGGGGCGGGCACGGTGCTGCCCTCCACGTCCACGACGAACATCTTCTTGGGCTTGGTCTTCTTCTTCGCGGCGGGGGCAGGGGCGGGCTTCTCCTCCGACGCCTGCGTCTCCACCAGCTTGTTGAAGCCGGCGATGTTGCGCACGCCCGCCTCGGACAGCATCTGGTAGCGGCGCTCCATCTCCTCCACCGCCCAGCGCAGCGCGAGCGCGGCCTTCTTGGGGTCGGTGACGACGGGGAGCAGCAGGTGCGGGATGCCCTCGTAGACGGAGAGTTCCAGCATCTTCGGGTCCACCATGATGAAGCGGACCTCCTCGGGCGTGGCCTTGAGGAGGATGCTCATGATCATCGAGTTCACCGCCACGGACTTGCCGGAGCCGGTGGTACCCGCGATGAGCAGGTGGGGGGCCTTCACCAGGTCGAAGACGTACGGCATGCCTTCGATGTCCTTGCCCACGCACATGGTGAGCTTGCTGCCGCTCTTCTGGAACGTGTCCTGCTCCGCGATCTCCTTGAGGAACACCGTCTCGCGGTCGCGGTTGGGGACCTCGATGCCGACCACGCCCTTGCCGGGGATGGGGGCGACGATGCGCACGCGCATGGCCTCCATGGCCATGGCCAGGTCGTCCTGGAGCGCGGCGATCTTGCTGACCTTGATGCCGGGCCCGGGCAGGAACTCGTACATGGTGACGACTGGGCCGGGGCGGATCTCCACGACCTCGCCCACGATGCCGAAGTCCGCCAGCTTCGCGCGCAGCTTCTCCGCCGTGACGAGGAACGCGTCCTTGTCCAGCGCGGAGCGCTCCTTCTTGTCCGCCTCCAGCACGTCCAGCGGCGGCAGCGAGAAGCTCTTGCGGTCACCCACGAACTCGAACTGGTCCTGCGGCCGCTTCATGGCGGTGGGCTTGGGCGGCGCCTTGGGCTCCACGATGAGCGGCATGCGCGCCAGCGCCGCGGGAGGCGCGGGGATGAGGGCGTTGCCCGGCGCGGCGGCGGCCGGCTTCTCCGCGGCCACGGGCTTCGCGGCGGGCTCGGCGGCCGGAGGCGTGAGCGACGCGGCGGGCACCGGCGGCGTGGACGGCGCGGAGGGCGGGGTGACGATCTGCGGCGTCTTGCGAGCGCGGCGCGGCGGCTCTCCACCGTCCGCGTTGGCGGGCAGCTGCGGCTGGGGCGCGAGGAATGACGCGGCCCAGGCGGGGTCGGCGCCCGGGGAGCGGCGCTCGGCGCGCTCGGGCGGCAGCGAGGGCTGCTCGTCGGAGGCGTCGTCGTTCTCCTCGTCCTCGGACGGCTCCTCGCGGGCGAGCTTCTTCTCCAGCTTCTCGCGCTCCTTCTGCTCCTTGAGCGCCTTCTTCGCGTTGGCGAGCTGCTCCTTCTCGTTCTGCCGGGCCAGGCGCACGGCTTCTTCCGCCAGGGACTCGGCCTCGGCGGCCTCGGCCTCGGCGGCAATGCGCTCGGCCTCGGACAGCTCCTCCTCCTCGGCCTCCAGCTCCGCGAGGAACGCGGCCTCCTCTTCCTTCTCCTGCGCGAGCCGCTCCTGGCGGGCCGCGTAGTTGACCTTCTGCTGCTCCCAGAAGACGTGCGCGTTCTCGGAGATGCGGCGGCCCAGGACGGTGAGGCCGGCCCACACCAGCGAGCACAGCTTGAAGAACGTGTACTGGGTGCCCACGATGAGCGCCGCCGCGCTGATGGCGGTGACGAGGATGATGGTGCCGACGGTGGAGAACATCCCCTCCATCAGGCCGCCCAGGCTTGCGCCCAGCGCGCCGCCGGGCGGGTGGGCCCAGCCCTTGTCCTTGGCGAACATGAGCTGCGCGAGCACGGACACGCTGCAGGTGAGCAGCGCCAGGGAGATGATCTGCGGCAGGCGGCGCCGGTCGCGGTTGCCCACGAAGAGCACCACGGCGGTGTAGATGCCACCCGCGGGGATGAGGTAGGCGCACACGCCCAGCGCGCCGCGCAGGGTCTCCGCGATGAGGTGGCCCATGGGGCCCACCGCGTTGTGGAAGCCGGGCCCCACCCGGTCATGCGCGTCGAACGTGGCGACCGCCAGCAAGGCCAGCAACGAGGCGGCCAGGATGAAGACGCCGATGAGCGCCCGCTTGGCGGGGCTCGCCGCGCCCGGGGCCTTCATCTTCTTGTTGTTGAGCGCCTTGCGGCGCGTCGCGATCTCCTGCCGGGAGAGCACCGCCTTCTCCGCCCGGCCACCCTTCTTTGCCGCTGTCATGGACCCCTGTTCCCTCTGCCCGATTCCAGCCGCGTAGCGAGCTGTAGCAATCCGCCCGGCGAGAATAGGGAGGGAGGGGGCGGGGTCAATTTTCCGGCAGGCGTCCAAGGGGGCCCGGAGGAGGCGGAAGCAGGGCCTACATTTCGGGCGCGTCCCCGCGGCGAGAGGGTATGGTGCCTGCCGCCAAGGAGAACCCGAGACCATGTCCGACCTGAGCCCCGACAAGCCCTCCCACAACGAAGACGACTACTTCGCGCGCGAGGAGATTGAAGCCAAGCGCAAGCTGGCCCTCGAGCAGTCCAAGGAGATGGCCGCCCAGCAGCGCGAGTCGCTCAAGCAGCTGCACTACATGAAGTGTCCCAAGTGCGGCATGGACCTGCAGACGCTGAAGCAGGGCGACGTGGAGCTGGAGAGCTGCTTCAACTGCCACGGCGTCTGGCTGGACGCGGGCGAGCTGGAGCAGGTCATCAAGCAGCACGGCCACGAGGGCAGCGGCAAGGTGATGGGCGCCATCCTCAACCTGTTCAAGCGCTCGTAGTATCGCAAGTCCGGAGGAGGCTTCCCCATGGCCCTCACGCTCGAGCAGGTCCGGCACGTGGCCACCCTGGCGCGGCTGTCGCTGACGCCGCAGGAGGAGGAGCGCTACGCCACCCAGCTGTCCGCGGTCCTGGACGCGGTGGCGGAGCTGGAAGCGCTCGACGTGAGCCAGGTGGAGCCCACCTCCCACGCGACGCTCGCGTCCTCGCTCTTGCGCGAGGACGTGCTGCGTCCGTCACTGCCCCCCGAAGCAGGGCTCGCCAACGCGCCGGCGAAGGTGGGCAGTGCCTTCGCGGTCCCGAAGATTCTGGAGTAGCCCGCCATGTCGTCGCTGACCGACCTGTCGATGCTGGAGCTGGCGGCGAAGCTGGCTTCGCGCGAGGTGTCCTCCGTGGAGGCCACCCAGGCGAGCCTCCAGCGCATCGCCCAGGTGGACCCGAAGGTGCGCGCCTTCCTGCGCGTGGACGAGGCCGGGGCGCTGAGGGCCGCCGAGGCCAGTGACGCGCGCCGCAAGGCGGGCAGCCCGCTGAGCGCGCTGGACGGCGTGCCCGTGGGCCTCAAGGACATCTTCCTCACGGAGGGCGTGGAGACCACCTGCGCCTCGCGCGTCCTGGAGGGCTTCGTCCCGCCCTACGACGCCACCGTGGTGCGCCTGCTGAAAGAGGCGGGCCTGCCGCTCGTGGGCAAGCTGAACATGGACGAGTTCGCCATGGGCTCGTCCAACGAGTCGAGCGCGTACTTCCCCACCCACAACCCGTGGGACCTGACGCGCACGCCGGGCGGTTCGTCCGGTGGCTCGGCGGCGGCGGTGGCGGCGCGCGAGGTGTTCGGCGCGCTGGGCACCGACACGGGCGGCTCCATCCGCCAGCCCGCGGCGCTCACCAACACCGTGGGGCTCAAGCCCACGTACGGCAGGGTGTCGCGCTACGGCGTCATCGCCTTCGCCTCGTCGTTGGATCAGCCGGGCCCCATGGCGCGCACGGTGGGGGACACCGCGGCGCTCTTCCAGCTCATCGCGCGGCATGATCCGCTCGACTCGACCTCCGCGGACGTGGAGACGCCGGACTGCCTCACGGGGCTGGAGGACGGCGTGCGCGGCCTCAAGCTGGGCGTGCCTCGCGAGTACTTCGCGGAGGGCATGGACCCGGAGGTGGCGGGCACGCTGCGCGCGTCGCTGGAGGAGCTGGAGAAGCTGGGCGCGACGCTGGTGGACGTGTCGCTGCCGCACACGAAGTACGCGCTGGCGACGTACTACCTGCTGGCGTCGTCCGAGGCGTCCAGCAACCTGGCCCGCTACGACGGCATCCGCTACGGGCAGCGGGCGAAGGACGCGCGCGGGCTCAAGGAGCTGTACACGCAGACGCGTGGGCAGGGCTTCGGCGCGGAGGTGAAGCGCCGCATCATGCTGGGCACCTACGCGCTGTCCGCCGGCTACTACGACGCGTACTACCTGCGCGCGCAGAAGGTCCGCACGCTCATCCGCGAGGACTTCACGAAGGTGTTCCAGCAGGTGGACGCCATCGTGTCACCCACGTCGCCGGTGCCGGCGTTCAAGCTGGGCGCGAAGGTGGACGACCCGCTGTCCATGTACCTGATGGACGTCTACACGCTGCCGTGCAACCTGGCGGGACTGCCCGGCCTGTCCGTGCCGTGCGGCTTCACGCAGGCGGGGCTGCCCATCGGCATGCAGCTCTTGGGGCGCCCCTTCGACGAGGCCCGCCTGCTCCGCATCGCCCGCGCGTTCGAGCGCGAGCACGACTTCTTCCGCCGCGCCGCCCCCGTCTAGCGGGCGCGACACAAGGGTGACACCGCCATGCCCCTGAGCGACTTCCAGACGGTCATCGGCCTCGAGGTCCACGCGCAGCTGCTCACGCAGTCGAAGATCTTCTGCGGCTGCTCCACTGCCTTCGGCGCCGAGCCGAACCACCACACCTGCCCGGTGTGCCTGGGCATGCCCGGCGTGCTGCCTGTGCTCAACCAGCGCGTGGTGGAGTACGCGGTGCGTACGGGCCTGGCGCTCGGGTGCACGGTGAAGCCCACGAGCGTGTGGAGCCGGAAGAACTACTTCTATCCGGACCTGCCCAAGGGCTATCAGATTACCCAGTACGACCAGCCCATCTGCGAGTGGGGCGAGCTGGTCATCGACACGCCCTCCGGGGAGAAGACGGTGCGCGTGCGGCGCATCCACCTGGAGGAGGACGCGGGCAAGAGCGTGCACGACGCGACCGCGTCCGCGGGGCAGAGCCTGGTGGACCTGAACCGCGCGGGCGTGCCGCTGATGGAGATCGTCAGCGAGCCGGACCTGCGTGATGCCGACGAGGCGGTGGAGTACCTCAAGGTGCTGCGCGACGTGCTGGTGTACCTGGGCGTCAACGACGGCAACCTGGAGGAGGGCAGCTTCCGCTGCGACGCCAACGTGTCGGTGATGCCCAAGGGCTCCACCACGTACGGGCAGCGCTGCGAGTTGAAGAACCTCAACTCGTTCCGCTTCCTCAAGCAGGCCATCGAGTACGAGGCCGCGCGGCAGGTGGACGTCATCGAGTCCGGCGGCAAGGTGGACCAGGAGACGCGCCTCTGGGACGTGAACAAGGGCATCACCCGGTCCATGCGCTCCAAGGAGGACGCGCACGACTACCGCTACTTCCCGGAGCCGGACCTGCCGCCGCTCCTCGTGTCGGACGCGCTGAGGGACTCGCAGCGGCAGTCGCTGCCGGAGCTGCCGCGCGCGAAGCGCACGCGCTTCATGGGCGAGTACGGCCTGCCGGCCTACGACGCGCGCATCCTCACCGCCGAGCGCCCGCTGGCGGACTTCTTCGAGGCCTGCGCGAAGCACGTCTCCGACGCGAAGAAGCTCTCCAACTGGTTCCTGGGTGAGCTGAGCCGCCTGCTCAAGGAGGAGGGCACGCCCATCTCCGCGCTGCGCTTCACCCCGGCGCAGCTGGGTGAGTTGCTGGCCACGGTGGAGAAGGGCACGGTGTCCGCGAACGCGGCGAAGGACGTGCTCGGGGAGATGTTCCGCACGGGCCGCCCGCCCGCGGACATCATCGCGGAGAAGGGGCTCGCGCAGGTCAGCGACGTGGGCGCCGTGGAGGCGGTGGTGGACGACATCCTCGCGAAGAACGCGGGCGAGGTGGAGAAGTACAAGGCCGGCAAGAAGAGCGTGTACGGCTTCTTCGTGGGCCAGGTGATGAAGGCCATGAAGGGCAAGGGCAACCCCGGCCTCGTCAACGAGCTGCTCAAGAAGAAGCTGGGCGAGTAGGGCGCTCGTGGCCCGGCTCCTGACGGTGAACGGTGTCTCGTACCGCTGGAGCCTTCGGGGGCGGCGGGACGCACCGGAGGGAACGGGCTGGCGGCTGCTCACGGTCGTGTGGGCCGAGGCCACCCGGCAGGCGTTGCACGTCCGTGTCCGCCACGATGATCCGTGGCTCCACGTCGACGACGGCGACATGACCGGACTCGTGACTCGCGACGTGGGCCCCGACCTGGTGGCGCGGGTCATCGTGATGGCGTGGGACCTGGGATGGAAGCCGGAGGATCGCGGCCCCACGCTCAAGTTCGTCCTGGAGGATGACGCGCGGCTCGTTCCCGCGGCGCCTACCGGGGAACAGTGACGTGGAGCACGTCCTCGCCGCGTGGATCCGCGGACTGGGCGAGCACGTGCACGTCGTCCGGCCCCCGGCGCTCCAGGATGAGCGAGGGCGCCTCGAAGGTGTTGTCGAAGAAGCCACCGGTGAGCTGCGGGTTCACCGCGTAGCGCACGCGCTTCAGGGTGCGCAGCTGCGTGAAGAGTCCCTCGTTGAACCACTGCTCGCGGCGCAGTTGTGTCTCGCCGGGCGCGTTGAAGGCCCAGGGGGCGTCCCAGCTCCAGGCGTTGGCGGAGGGCTGCGCGAGCACCTCCACGCCCAGCGCGTCCAGGTACTGCGCGCAGGGCACGAAATAGGGCTCGCCGGACGTGTGGGGTTCGCGGAAGCCGTCGTAGCAGACGAGCGTCCCCAGCTTCCCGAACGGCGTGTCCAGCACGGGCAGGTCCTCCGGGCGGCCCGGGCTCAGGTGCAGCACGTCCTCCTGCGTGGGCACCAGGTTCACCTTTCGCGTGACGGCCACGCAGTGCCCGTCCGGTGAGAACGTGTAGCTGGTGTTGAAGGTGCGCGCGCCCGCGGGCTCGTACTCGGGGGTGTCCGGGCCCAGGCGGTTCGTGGGCAGCAGCGCGCTGCCGGCCACCACCCACAGGCCGAAGTCGCGCGCGATGCCGGAGAAGGTCTCGTACATGGCGCGGTGCACGCGGGGCGCAACCGTGGCGTAGAGGCATTCCTCCAGCGTCGGTGGATGAAAGGCGCTCCACGTGCGGAGCATGCCCAGCCACTCCGCGAGCGCCACGCGCGTCATGGCCCCGTTCGTCGTCTTGCGGCGGCGCACGCGCGACAGGTGCCCCATCAGTCCCAGCGCCGCGCCCACCATCTCCGGCCAGACGACGAGCGCGGGGTTCAACGGCCGGCCCGAGGCGTCCCGGGGACGCAGCGCGTCCGCCCGTGCAGCGAGCGCCCGATGGTGCGAGGCGAACGTCTCCTGCGAGGCATAGTCGTCGAGCGTGACGCGCGGCTGGATGGCGAACAGGTCGAGGGAGGGGGGCACGGTGCCGCGAGGATGGCACCCACCCCCATGCCGCGCGAGCCTCGCGGCGATGGACCGTCAGGTTCCGGGAGTGCCCCCGTCGAGGCCGTGCCCGGAGGCAGTGATGCGCATGAAGAGGACACTCCACGTCGAGGTGCACCCGTTCGTCGACGCGGCGGAGGCGCTCGCGGGACGGAAGGTGAAGGGCCGGGGCGTGGCACCCGACAACACCGTGTGGTGGCTCGCGGACGCGGGAGGCGAGGGCGACGAGGTCCTCCACTTCGCGGATGCGTGGGACTTCTGGGAGCGGTTCACGCTGCCTCGCGGTGCACCGGACTTCGACTTCGTCCAGCCGCTTCCCGATGGCGCGGTGCTGCTCGTGAACGGGCGTTGCCGTTACCGTTCGGAGACGGGATACGAGCGCAACGCCCACGTCTACTCGCCGGAAGGCACGTTGCTGCGGGAGCTGACCCTGGGGGACGGCATCGAGGACGTGCAGACGACGTCCGATGGACAGGTCTGGGTCAGCTACTTCGACCAAGGCGTCATCGGCAGCCTGACCAGGGGCGGCGGGTCGTCCATCGGCGCCAAGGGCCTGGAGCGCTTCGATGCGCTGGGGCAGCGGCAGGAGAGCGGTGTGTCGATGGCGCTCGGCCTGGGGCAGTACATCCTGGACTGCTACGCGCTCAACGTCGCTTCGGAGCGGGAGACCTGGTTCTACAGCTACACGGACTTCCCGCTCGTGCGCATGCGGCCCGGACAGCCCTCCACGGTCTGGACCTCCCCGGTGCATGGCGCGCGCGCCATCGCCGTCAACGACACGCACGTGCTGTTCGGCGGGAGTTACGACGACAAGCCGCTGCTCCAGCTCTACCGGCTGTACTACCGGGGCGAACAGCGCCTGGCTCCGCTGACCCATGTCGTCCTCACGGACGAGACGGGCCGTGCGTGGCAGCCCTCGTGGCTCAAGGGCCGGGGACCCTGGCTCCACGGTGCGGAAGGGACTCGCCACTTCCGCGTGCACATGGATGAGCTGCTCGCCCTCGCCGCTGCTACTTGAGGAAGCCCAGCTCGCGCAGGCGCTGCTTGAGGAACGCGTCCGCGGTGATGGGCGGGTGGCGCGCGGGGTTGTCCGGCGTCTCCGTCTGCGGCAGCGGCTTCAGGATGCAGTCGGAGAACGGGTGCACGAAGAAGGGCATCGAGTAGCGCACGGTGTCCTGCTCCGTGCTGGGCGGGTTCACCACCCGGTGCGTCGTGGACGGGATGACGCCGTTCATCACCCGGCTCAGCATGTCGCCGGAGTCCACGACAATCTGGCCGCGCAGCGTGTCCACCGGAATCCATTCGCCGTCGCGCGTGAGCAGCTCCAGGCCGCCGGCCGTGCCCTCGCACAGGAGCGTGATGAAGTTGATGTCCTCGTGCTCCGCGGCGCGCACCGCGCCCGGGATGAAGCGGTCCTTCAGCGGCGGGTAGTGGATGAGCCGCAGCACGGAGTTGCCGTCCACCGTCATGTCGCTGAACGTGTTGCGCGCGATGCCCAGGTAGTCCGCCAGCGCCTGGAGCATCACCGTCGCCGCGTCGTCCAGCTCCCGGTAGAGCGTAAGCGTGTGCTCACGGAAGGTGGGCACCTCCTCCGGCCAGACGTTGGGGCCATAGTCGTCGCGGTACGGGTGGCCCACGGGCAGCTCGCGCCCCACGTGCCAGAACTCCTTCAGGTCCCCCACCTTGCGGTTCTTCGCGTGCTCCTGGCCGAACGCCATGAAGCCCCGCTGCCCCGGACGCTCCGGCACCGCGTAGCGCGTCTTGGTGGACTCCGGCAGCTGGAAGAAGCGCTCCACGTCCGCGTACGTGCGGCGGATGAGCGCGTCCTCGACGCCGTGGCCTTCCACGGTCACGAAGCCGAACTCCTTGAGCGCGTCGCCAAACACCTGGACGAAGCGGGCCCGCTCCTCGGGAGTGCCGGAGCGGTAGTGGGACAGGTTCACGGTGGGGATGCGTCGGGCCGAGCGGGACATGCGCGCATCCTAGCCGCGTGACACCTTCCTGACACGTCGCAGTCCGCCGCCCAACCGTCACCCCGGCCCACGGGCGGGGGCCCTCCTCACTTTGAGACACCCACCCTTGGCGGCAGTGGATGCCGGGCTTCCGGGATGTGCAGATTGGGCAGGGAATAGGCCAGGGGGGCGCGGTATGGCCGAAGTCGCGAGGAACGAGCGCACGTGCTCAGCGTGCGGGCGGGGACATGGCGAGGGGACGTCGTGCGACACGCTTGTCCGGGAGGCGGGGGGCGGCCCGGGCAAGGCCGTGGAGCCGCCGGCCGCCGTGGCCGCGGCGGAGGAGGTGGACCCGCTGGTGGGCACCCAGATGGGCAGCTTCCGGCTGGTGCGCCGGGTGGGCCGGGGAGGCATGGGGTCCGTCTACCTGGCCGAGCACGTGTCCATTGGCAGCCGCGTGGCGGTGAAGGTGCTGCACGAACACCTGACGCGCTACCCGGAGCTGGTGCAGCGCTTCCACGCCGAGGCCCGGGCGGTGAACCTCATCGGGCACGAGAACATCGTCAGCATCTTCGACCTCAACGCCACGGCGCCCCGGCCGTACCTCATCATGGAGTTCCTGGAGGGGGCGCCGCTGTCGGCGTGGGTGGGGACGCCCCTGTCAGCCGGGGCGGTGGTGCCCATGCTGATGCAGGTGTGTGATGCGCTGCATGCGGCGCACGGGCGGGGCATCGTCCACCGCGACCTGAAGCCGGACAACATCTTCCTGGTGAAGCGCGGGCGGGGGATGCCGTTCGTGAAGGTGCTCGACTTCGGCATCGCGAAGCTGGTGGACGCGAGCATGCCGGAGACGGTGGCGGGCATCATCGTGGGCACGCCGGAGTACATGGCCCCGGAGCAGTCCCTGAGCCGGCGCCTGGACGGCCGCGCGGACCTGTACGCGGTGGGCGTCATCGCCTACCAGCTGCTCACCGGGCGGCTGCCCTTCCCCGACGAGGGGCTCACCGCCCAGCTCGTGGCGCACCAGACGCGCACGCCCCCGGCCCCGCGCTCCATCTGCCCTTCGGTGCCGCCCGCGCTGGAGGCGGTGGTGCTGCGCGCGCTGGCGAAGACGCCGGAGGAGCGCTTCCCCCACGCGCTCGCCCTGCGGGCCGCGTTGGAGCAGGCCCTCGCCACGCGGCCCCCGTCGCCGCGCGCGGCCGTGGGCGCTCCCCGTCCCGTGCAGGCAGGGGCCTCTCCGGGGACTCCCGTCACCGGGCCCCGGCGCACCCCGCCGCTGGCTCCGCCGGGCGCGTCCGGGGGGAAGACGCTCCCGGTGCCCGTGCAGGTGGTGCTGCAGCCGGGCGCGCAGCCCCGGGCCTTCACGGGGTCGGACCTGTCGCGCGGCGGCGTGTTCCTGCACGCGACGGGGGAGCTGCCCCCGCTGTTCGCCCAGGTCCAGGTGGTGCTGCCGCTGTCCACGGGGCCGCTTTCGGTTACATGCGAGGTGGTGCGCCACGTCTCGCCCGAGCAGGCCCAGGCCTGGAGCATGCGCCCGGGGTTCGGCGTGCAGTTCGTCGCGCCGTCCGCCGCGCTGAAGTCCCGCGTGGAGCAGCACCTCGCGAGCGCCACGGCCTCTCCGCCCCCCGCGTCCCGGGAGCTTCCCGACGACGCCGAGGCCGAGCGCGTCCTGGCGATGTGGCGCGGACAGCTGGCGGGGGAGGGCACGCACTATGCGGTGCTGGGGCTCTCACAGGACGTGGAGCTGGAGTCCGCGCGGGAGCGGGCGCGCGAGCTGTGGGGCGCCCTGTCCGCGCTGCGGCAGCGGCCCCTGTCGCGCGGGCAGCGCTCGCGCCTGGAGTCCATGCTGATCCGCGTGAGGGACGCAGGCGACACCCTGGGGGTGCCGCTGCGCCGGGCCCGCTACGACGCCCGGCTGGGCAATGCCCGGGGCGTGGCGCGGTGCCTGGAGGCGGGCCTCACCGCGGTCCAGACGGATGCCCTGCGTCGCGAGTACCTGGCGGAGCAGCCCCGGGCGGTGGGCACCGCGCGGGTGCACTTCCTCACCGGCAACGCGCTGGAGCGCGACGGCCAGCTCCAGCGGGCCCTGGAGTCCTACGAGCGGGGCTTGGAGCTGGACCCGCTGGAATGGGAGTACCACCAGCGCCGCCGGGTGGTGGACCGGGCGCTGGGCGCGCGCCTGCCGGGATCCCGAAATGAAAGAGCCCGATTCCCTGGGGAGGGAACCGGGCCCTGATGCAGCGGCGGGAGCCGCTGGCGGACGATTACTCCTCGCCGATGCTGATGCCGACGCCCGCGGAGCAGGACGCGCTCACGCCGGTGGCCTTGCTGTAGCAGCTGAGGAACGCGAGGCTGAAGGCCGCCTGCTCGGACTGGGACTTATCGGAGCAGCTCTTGAGGCTGTCCACGCAGTCCAGGGCCGCGTCCAGCTTGTCCTTGTCGGAGTCGTTGCAGCTCTCCAGGCCATCCTTACAGGCCTTGGTCTCGGCCTCGGTCGGCTCCTCGGGGGTGCTGTTGCTGTCGAAACCACACTCCTCGAACTTGGAGGCCAGGTCCTTGGCGAGGTCCTCGGTGCGATCGCAGTAGTCGCCGCCGCCGCAGGCGGTGAGCGTGAGCGAAGCCATGGCCGCCAGACCGAACAGGATCTTCTTCATGATGGTTCTCCCCCTCAGGGATGAGGTACAAGTGGAATGCAAACGGCGCGTATCCTAGCGAGCGCCCGATTGCGGTCCAGTGGACCTTATTCCGGGAATTCTATTCAAAAGCAAATAGGGAGGCTGGGAGCGGGCTGATCCGCCAACTGCCTTGACTCCCCCCCGGGATTCTCGTAAGTCCCGCCGTCTTTTAGCGCGCCGGCCGGTCTTCCGTCCGAAATGCGCGTTGGATTCCATGGGTTGAACCAACCCGAAGCTGACAGGGGTTCGACGATGTACGCAGTCATTCGCACGGGCGGAAAGCAGTACCGCGTCGCCGAGGGCGACGTTGTCCGGATCGAGAAGATCGCCGGTGACATCGGCGCTGAGGTCTCGTTCACCGAGGTTCTTCTGCTGGGTGGCTCTGAGAGCCCGAAGGTGGGACAGCCGACGGTGGCGGGCGCGAAGGTCGTGGGCAAGGTGCTGGCGCAGGACAAGCACCGCCGCGTCCTGCACTTCCGGAAGGAGAAGGAAGGCTGGACCCGTCGCCGTGGCCACCGCCAGTCGTACACCGAGGTGAAGGTCACCTCGATCTCCGGCTAGTCGCCTTTCCGGGCATTCCCCACACGAACTTCAAGGAGCAGGTGTCATGGCCCATAAAAAAGGTCAGGGTTCTTCGCGCAACGGGCGTGATTCCAACCCGCAGTACCGTGGCGTGAAGGTGTACGGTGGTGAGACGATCACGGCGGGCAGCATCCTCGTGCGCCAGGTCGGTACGGTCATCCACCCGGGCACGAACGTGAAGCTCGGTCGCGACTTCACCCTCTTCTCGACGGTGGACGGCGTGGTGAAGTACGAGCGCCTCGGCCGCGACAAGAAGAAGGTGTCCGTGTACCCGGCCGCCGCCGAGCAGGCGAGCGCCTAGTCAGTGGCCCTGGGGCGACCCGGGGCACGGCTTACCGAGCGGGTCGTTCCCGGTCCTTCCGTTCCCGTTGGGAGCGGGTGGATGCGAGGACGGCCCGCTTTGTGTTTTTCCAGGAGGGCGTTCGCCCCATGAAGTTCGTCGACGAAGTACGCATCTACGTGAAGGCAGGAGACGGCGGGAACGGCGCCGTGGCCTTCCGGCGTGAGAAGTTCATCGAGCGCGGCGGCCCCAACGGCGGGGACGGCGGCAATGGCGGCTCCGTGGTGTTCGTGTCGAACCCGCAGCTGACCACGCTCCTGGACTACCGCTACCAGCAGCACCACCGTGCCAAGAACGGCGAGCACGGCATGGGCAGCGACTGCAACGGCCATGGCGCCGAGGACATGGTGCTCCAGGTGCCGGTGGGCACGCTGATCCGCAACGAGCAGACGGGCGAGCTGCTGGTGGACCTGAGCGACCCGGGCCAGCAGTTCGTGGCGGCCAAGGGCGGCCGGGGCGGCCTGGGCAACATGAACTTCGCCACCTCCACGCGCCAGACGCCGCGCTTCGCGCAGGACGGCGGAAAGGGTGAGGAGATCACCCTGCGGCTGGAGCTGAAGCTGCTGGCGGACGTGGGCCTCCTGGGCTTCCCCAACGCGGGCAAGAGCACGTTCATCTCGCGGGTGAGCCGGGCGCGGCCGAAGGTGGCGGACTACCCGTTCACCACGCTGGTGCCGAACCTGGGCATGGTCCAGTACAAGGACAACCTGTCCTTCGTGATGGCGGACATCCCCGGCATCATCGAGGGCGCCAGCGAGGGCGTGGGCCTGGGCCACCAGTTCCTGCGCCACGTGGAGCGCTGCAAGGTGCTGGTGCACCTCATCGACATGGGCGCCGAGGGCGAGGGCCGCAAGCCGCTGGACGACTTCAACATCCTCAACGCGGAGTTGAAGAAGTACAGCGCGGAGCTGGCCAGCAAGCCGCAGGTGGTGGCCGCCAACAAGCAGGACCTGACGGAGGGGCGCGACCGCCTGGGGCCCTTCACGGAGGCGCTGCGCCGCCGGGGCATCCGCGTGTACCCGGTGTCCTGCGCCACGGGCGAGGGCATGCAGCCGCTGATGGACGCGGTGGCGGAGGTGCTCTTCACCGGCCGCACCGACAAGATCCACGTCGAGATGCCGACGAAGAGGTCCGCCTCCAAGGCTCCGGCGAAGGCTCCGGCCAAGAAGGCGGGTGCCAAGGCCACGGTGAAGAAGGCTCCGGCGAAGAAGGCCGCGAAGCAGGCGGCGCGCAAGGGGGCGGCGAAGAAGGCTCCTGCCAAGAAGGCCGCCGCGAAGAAGGCTCCGGCGAAGAAGGCCGCCGCGAAGAAGACCTCGCGCAAGCCGTTGGCGAAGAAGGCCGTCCGCAAGGCGCCGGTGAAGAAGGCGGTGCGCAAACCCGTGGCGAAGAAGGCCGCCCGGAAGGCCCCGGCGAAGAAGTCCGGCGGGAGGCGCTGATCCGATGGCTGGTGGAGGCCCCCGCTACGAGAAGTTCGAGCGCGACGTCGTCGAGCCGGAGCAGTTCCTGCTCGACGTGCGGAAGGAGAAGATCGACCGCGTCGTCAGCCAGCGCACGCGCAACTTCGTGGTGGTGCTCGACCGGCTGGAGGACAACTTCAACATGGCCGCGGTGCTGCGCACCTGCGAGTCCATGGGCGTGCAGGAGGTGCACGTCGTCGTCAACCCGGAAGCGCCCTTCATCCCCAACCTTCGGGTGGCCCAGGGCTGCGACAAGTGGTTGGACGTGCACCTCTACAAGACGTTCGCGGAGTGCCGCGAACACCTGAAGGGGCGGGGCTTCAGCCTCTACGCGTCGGCGCTGCGCGAGGGGGCCACCAACCTCTACAGCCTGCGCTTCGACACGAAGTTCGCCATGGTGTTCGGGAACGAGCGCTACGGCGTGAGCGACGACGTGCTCACCGGGGTGGACGGCACCTTCTGGGTGCCCATGAAGGGCTTCAGCCAGAGCCTGAACATCTCCGCCGCGGCGTCCGCCAGCATCACCCGGGCGATCGCCTGGCGGGACGAGCACCTGGGGAGCTCCGGGGACCTGTCCCCCGAGGAGGCCCAGGAGCTGCGGGAGCGCTTCTACCTGCTGGGCGTGAAGCAGCGGAAGCGTCTGGTCAAAGCCACACAGCGGTGAATGCCGGTCCCCCGGGGCCCGTCCGGATGCGGTAGATGGACCCTGCGGGCGCCCCGGGTGCCCGCTCCGGAGGCGCACGCCATGTTGCTGGAATCCCTGCTCTTCACGCTCCTCACGCAGGCCCCCACCACCGCCGCCCCCACCGCGCC